>WRBI01000010.1 GCA_009784625.1 Oscillospiraceae bacterium
ACTTCCAGGTTGCTCATTTCCGATTTCCGGCGCTGTATTGGGAATATCTCTGCTATTTCTCTGTAATCCTCTTCTCTTAGTTTCATATCGCTATTATATCAGTTAATGTCAACAGACTCTAAGCCAGCCGAAATCGGCAGCTGAGAGTGGTCAACTGCTCCATCACACCACAGACAAGCCCCACAATAGTCAAAGAAAAACCTCAATCTCCGTTTGCCCATTTTACTGCGCCCATAACCCTCACTCAGCCGCCTTTAGGAAGTTGTAAAACTCATCGTGCATCTGTTTGGCCTCGCTCCAGTAGGTGACGCCAATTCCGCCGGTAAAAGCCCTGACTTCCTCTTTTTTCGCGCCGCTGCAAGTCAAAAAGGCCGGTGTACCCAAGGCCTTCGCGTATCCCAATGCAAAGAAAATTTCAGGTTTTGCGTCGGTGATATCAATAAACACATAAGCGCTGGTTTTGATCAACGCGGCGATCTCATTGCTGAGCGAACCCGCACCGGAAAGCTTATCGCCGCTGATCAGCTTCATCCCACACTCTCTTGCCGCCTTCTGTGCAGCCTGACGCAGGCTGTCCGCGTCCTCTTTCTCAGTCAGGCCGTGCAACTGCAAAACTCGGCTGGAACCGGTCTCGCTTTTTCTTTTTGAGAGCTGTACCGCCAAATCCCACCCTTGTGGACCGACCGTAATGCCACACGGGAAGAAAGACGCGCCATAGTAGTTGACCTCAATCAACTCTGTTTTGGCCATCGCCTTGATAACAAACGAGAGTGCGTCAAAATTGACTGCGCTTAGATAGAAAACAGGGGAAAAGTCAAGGGAATCTACCCGAATTTCTTCGCCTGGGTAGTGAGAGATCAGCGTTAAGTTGATCAGCGATTTGTACATCTGTTCGGTAAAGTTTTTCGGAAACTCGTCAAGGATCTGATCAACCGTCAACTGCAAATAGCCTTTGTCCACCTTGGCGTTGTTAAAAGAGATGAATACAGTGTCGCTCTTTTTGGCAAACCTGCGGTGCTGCAGGTAAGCCCTCACCTGATTAACATTTTGCTTTACCGCCTTTGTAGCAAGGTCAGAGACCACATAAACCCCGCAGCTGGCACAGTTGTATATCGTCCGGCTTGAATTCTCTTGTTGTGTGGCCATTACCTTATGAGAGCAAAGCAGGCATTTATCCATATCATTCATCCTTTACCATCAGTCGACTTTAATCTGTAAGACAGAATCAATTGCGCGGCAGAACCTTAGAACCTGTGGTCAATACTCAAAACGTCCCCGATCCGGCGATTTTTCCGCTATCCTTCGTCAATTTCCCTTGGAATACACAAAGTATTCCAAGGGAAATTTCCTTGCCTAGCGAAAAAATCGCTCGGCTCGTGTGCATTTCTCGTTATTGTCCACAGGTTCTTACTGCGCCTCTTCCGGCATTTTGCAGACATCCACCCAGCCTTTACTGCGCGAAATCTTTTCGAGCTCGCTTAAGGTCAGCTCAATCGAAGTGGTCGCCGTTCCACATGCGGGAAAAACGCTCTCAAAAGCTTTCAGAGAAGCGTCCAGGTAGACTTCGACTTCATCAGGGATTCCAAACGGACAAACGCCGCCCGGCTGATGAGAGGTTAATCGAAGTGTGTCTTCTCCGCTCAACATGCGGGGCTTGATCACAAACGTGTCTTTGAACTTTCGGTTGTCCAGCCGGGCAGTTCCGGCCGCGACCACCAACAAGGCCGATTCCCCACGATATACGGCCAGCGTTTTGGCGATCCGGGCCGGCTGAACCCCGATTGCCCGCGCGGCCAGAGCAACAGTCGCCGTGTCCCCAGGCTCAATAATCTCACTTGCCTTTCCCCACTCGGCCAGGTGAGCCAGAGCTGATTCTCTGGACATTTTACCATTTCCCCATTCGTATTATTGTCAGAGTTTGTTTTGAAATCGCTTTTCGTGTCAGTACCATACAAATTTACTCGCCATTTTACTTAAGACGCGGTCAATATTTTTAACGAGCGCCCACTGTATCGACCAGATAAAGGTGTGGCTGGGCTGCGCGGCACTCAGTGATGATTCTCAAGCAGCATCTTTTGCTTGATCTCCCAAAGATTTTGAGAGAGGTTGACGTAATAGCGGGAGGGCCGCTCAAACCGCTTGACCTCATCCCAGAGCCGGTCGATCTGCGAAAAACAGTAACTTCTGATCCCGGTGAGCGAGGGCGGTGTATAGACACACCGCCCGCTTTCAAAGATCGGGATCAGCAGTGCCTCGGCCAGATAGCCGGACACCCGCTTTCGTTTCCAGATGGCGTCAGGGTCAAAAAGGGTAATGGTCTCACCGTTCGGGATGGCCTCGTCGTGGTGGGTGATGTAGTCGGCGACCGCTTTGTCGGTCTCGCGGTTAAAAAACCGATAGGCCCGCTTAAATCCGGGGTTTGTGATCTTTTCAACCGTCTCGCTCAGCTTGATCTTCGGCGTATAACCGCCCGCGTCATCCATAGCGGCCACCAGCTTGTAAACCCCGCCAAAGACCGGCTCGCTCTTGCTGGTGATCAGTTTTTCACCGACGCCGAACGCGTCCACTTTTGCCCCCTGCACCAGCAAATCACGAATGATGTATTCATCCAGCGCGTTGGTAGCGACAATTCGCACATCCGGGTAACCGGCCGTATCCAGCATCTCGCGCGCCCGTTTGGAAAGGTAAGCGATGTCCCCCGAATCAATCCGCACCGCTTTGGGGCGGTGTCCGGCCGGGGTGATGACCGAATCAAACACTTTGATCGCGTTGGGAATCCCCGAAGTGATCAGGTTATAGGTGTCTACCAGCAGCACACAGTTGTCCGGGTAAAGGCGGGCGTAGCGCTCAAACGCCTCCAGCTCGCTGTCAAAAAGCTGTACCCAGCTGTGTGCCATCGTACCGACAGCCGGGATGCCAAACTCCTGGCTTGAAAGCGTACAGGATGTCGAGACACAGCCGCCGATATAGGCCGCCCTGGCCCCATATACGGCCGCGTCGTACCCCTGTGCCCGCCGCGAGCCGAATTCCATGATCGGCCGCCCCTGGGCCGCGCGGTGAATCCGGTTGGCCTTGGTGGCGATCAAACTCTGGTGGTTGATAGAAAGAAGCAGCATGGTCTCAATCAGCTGCGCCTGGATGATCGGGCCTCTGACCACAACCATCGGCTCGCCCGGAAAGACCGGCGTACCCTCGGCAAAAGCCCAAACATCGCAGACAAACCGAAAGTCAAGCAAATACTTGAGGAACCGCTCGTCAAAAGCTTTGGTCCCGCGCAGATACTCGATATCCTCGGCGGTAAAGCTCATGGCCTTGAGGTAGTCAATCAACTGCTCAAGCCCGGCAAAAATGGCGAATCCACCCGAATCGGGTATATTGCGGAAAAACATATCGAAAGCCACGATGCGCTCGCCCATCCCGTTGACCAGGTATCCGTTGGACATGGTGAGTTCGTAAAAGTCAAGCAGCATGGTCAGGTTGCGCTGTGCGCTTGAGTCGGCTTGCATAAACCCTCCGGAGATTACCGTATTTCGTTAAAGGTGCGCAGTTCTTCAAAGTTGATGGTCTTGTACTGCTCAAGCGCCTCGGTGATGTCGTAGTCGATGATGACGTTTTTGCGCATAGACACCACCCGGTTGCCCACCCCGCCTTTTAACAGTTTGACCGCGTAGTTGCCCATCATTGAGCCGATACGCCTATCACGGGAGGTGGGCGCGCCGCCCCGCTGAATATGCCCGATGATGGTGGCCCGGGTCTCGACGCCGGTCTGTTTCTCGATCAAGTCGGCCAGCTGTTGCGCATCCATGGTGTGATGCTTGGCCCGCTCCCCGGTTACCCCTTCGGACACGATGATAATAAAGTGGGTCTTTCCCTTATTGAGCGCTTCGCGCATGTTGATCAGCACATCCCGCTCAAGGTCGTTTTCCACTTCGGGCAGCAGCACAGCTTCAGCCCCGCAGCAAATCCCCGCATGCAGGGCGATCGCCCCACAGTGATGCCCCATAACTTCCACGATCGAACAGCGGCTGTGTGACTGGGATGTATCCCTTAGCTTATCCACCAGCTCGATGACTGTGTTCACCGCCGTGTCAAAGCCGATGGTGTAATCGGTACAGCCGATGTCGTTGTCAATGGTACAGGGGATTCCGATACAGGGAACCCCTTTTTCAGAAAGCGCGCGCGCGCCGCGGAACGAACCGTCCCCGCCCGCGACCACAATCCCGTCAATCCCCAGCTCGATGCAGTTTCTTCTGGCCAGCTCGACCCCTGCGTCTTCGCGGAACTCTTTGCTTCTGGCCGTGCCCAAGATGGTCCCCCCGCGCTGAAGCGTGCCGCTCACACTGGGCAGGTCCATTTCGACTATGCTTTTCTCCATCAGCCCGGCGTATCCTCTGCGAATTCCGACCACTTTGATCCCGCTAAAGAGAGCGGTTCGGACAACCGCGCGAATCACCGCGTTCATCCCGGGCGCATCCCCGCCGCTTGTAAGTACCCCGATCGTTTTCATATGACTCATGAGCGACTCCTCCGTCTTTTCATTTGCCCTTTGTATACCTCTATTATACCTAAAAAACGCCAGGTGTACAAGCGAATAATAAAACTTATGAGAAACGCTCACTCCTGTGTAATAAGGGCCACATTGTCCTGCCCCAACAGACGCACAAGCTCTCGCGTCAAAACCGCGTTCTGGCTGATCCAATGCCCTTTCGGCGTTTTGAGGTATCTGCCGGTATCGCTGTAATAAAAATAAACCGGCAAGCTCCCCTCAAAGACAAAGAGCAAATTTTCGGCCTTGGCAACCAGCTCGCTGTCCTTGTCCGGGAACTTTAAGTAAAGCCCCTCTTTGTCGGCGGAAACTTTGACCGCCCGCTTTGGCTCCGTCTTGGGCGTCGGCATAGCCGGGGAGGCCGTCGGCTCAAGCGCTTGTTCCGGGGTGGTTATCTCCTCACAGATGACCTTTGCGTCCTCTTCCTCACCCTCCTGCACTCGCCCGCGCACCGCCACAATCTGCCCTTCACTGATAAGAGACGCGCACAGCGCATAAGTTCTGGGAAAAACAAGCAGCTCAATCGACCCGGTCTTGTCTTCAAGTTGAACAAAGGCCATCATCTCGTTGTTCTTTGTGGTCTTGAGCTTTCGACTGACGATAATTCCAAGCAGGCGAACCTGCGCGCCCTCCAGCCTTTTGTTTTTGTGAAGCTCAGCCGTGGTGGCTGCCCGCAGCTTTTCCGCCGTCGCCCGGTGGGCCTCAAGCGGGTGCCCGGAAAGGTAAAGCCCGGTTGTCTCTTTCTCATAGGCCAGCCGCATAAGGGGCGGATAATCCTTGAGATCGGGCAATTTGTAGTCACTGCTGTCTGTTTTCGCACCGGACGAAAAAAAGTCGAGCTGGCCGCTGATGTTGTTTTTCGCGTCTTTTTCAATCCCGTCCAGCAGATCGCCAAACCCGGCCTCCATCTGATGGCGGTTGTGACCGAAACAGTCGAGCGCGCCGCACCGGATCAAGCTCTCAACTGCGCGCTTGTTCAGGTCTTTCCCCTGCATCCGCTGTAAAAAATCAAAGAGGTGCAAAAACTTACCGCCTCGCTCCCGCTCGGCGCAAAGCTCGCGGATCAACCCCCGCCCCAGGTTTTTGACAGCCGAAAGTCCAAAGCGGATCGAGTCGCCCACCACCGTAAAGCTCGGGCCGCTCTCGTTGATGTCGGGGGGCAGAACCGCGATCCCCAGCTTTTTACATTCGCCAATGTAGTCGATCACTTTGTCGGTCGAATCCAAAATGCTGGTCAGCAGGGCGGCCATATAAACTTTGGGGTAATGGCACTTGAGGTAGGCGGTCTGGTAGCTGATCAGCGCGTAAGCCGCCGCGTGGCTCTTGTTAAACGCGTAGGAGGCGAACGAACTCATGTCGTCGAAAATCTCGCTCGCGACCTTTTCGGGCACACCGTTCGCCACGCAGCCGGGACAGTCCCCGCTGTCCCCGTAAATAAAGAACTTTCGCTCTTTTTCCATCACGTCGTGTTTTTTCTTGCTCATCGCGCGGCGGACAAGGTCGGCCCGGCCATACGAATACCCGGCCAGCTCCCGGCAGATTTGCATGACCTGCTCCTGATAAACAATACAGCCATAAGTCACTTTTAAAATCGGCTCAAGTTTGGGGTGCGGGTAGGTGACCAGCTGGGGGTTGTGCCGGTTGCGGATATAACGGGGGATTGAGTCCATCGGCCCGGGCCGGTGCAGGGAGATGACCGCGATCAAATCCTCCATATGCTCGGGGCCAAGCTGGGTGAGCACATTCTTCATCCCCCCCGACTCAAACTGAAAAATGCCGTTTGTCTGCCCTTTTCCAAACATCTCAAATACCGGGCGGTCATCCAGCGGGATTTTTTCGATATCGAAACCGGGGTCGTCTTTGCGGATCATCTCCCCGCTGTCCTTGATCACGGTCAGGTTGCGCAGGCCAAGAAAATCCATCTTGAGCAGGCCGAGTTCTTCGAGCGTGCCCATCGGGTACTGGGTGACGATCGACTCATCGTTCTTTTGGAGCGGGACATAGTGGTCGGCCGGCTCGCGGGTGATGACCACCCCGGCCGCGTGGGTGGAGGCGTGCCTGGCCATCCCCTCGATTTTTCTGGCCATGTCGATCAACTCGCGGTTTTGCGGGTCGGCCGAGTACAAGTCGCGGAACTGGGGCGAGACCTCCAGCGCCTTGCCGATGGTCATCCCAAGCTCAAACGGGATGCTCTTGGCGATTACATCCACCTGCTGGTAGGTCATCCCCAACGCGCGGCCTACATCCCGGATCGAACCCCGGGCAGCCATTGTGCCAAAAGTAATGATCTGCGCCACATGGTCTGTGCCGTACCGCTCGACCACATAGTCGATGACCTCCTGTCTGCGCACATAACAAAAGTCAATATCAAAGTCGGGCATGGAAATCCGCTCGGGGTTGAGAAACCGCTCGAACAAAAGGCCGTACTTGATCGGGTCAATTCCGGTAATCCCCGAACAGTAGGCGGCCAGGCTGCCCGCCCCCGACCCCCTGCCCGGCCCGACCGATATCCCCTGCTCTTTCGCGTATCGAATAAAATCCCAGACAATTAAAAAGTAGTCGAGATACCCCATCTTTTCGATCACGTTCAATTCAAATTCGAGGCGCTCAACCACCTGTGGCTCAGGATTTTCGCCATAGTGGCAACTGAGCCCCCGGTAACACAAATCCCGGAAGTATTCGCCGTTTTCCCGCCCATCGGGAGCCGCGAAGAGCGGCAGCTTGGTCTCGCCGAAAACAAAGTCAACATTACATCTCCCGGCAATGACCTGCGTATTCTCGACCGCACCGGTATACTTTCCAAACAGGGCGGCCATCTCGTCCCCGCTCTTGAGGTAAAACTCCTCGGTGGTGAACTCCATGTCACTGCCCTCGTTCACCGTCCGGTTGGTCTGGATGCAGACCAGCACATTTTGCATCTTGGCGTCATCCCGCCGGATGTAGTGCAGGTCATTGGTCGCAACCAGCGGGATCCCGGTGTCTTTGGACAGCTTTTCGAGCAGCGGCAAAACCTCCCGCTGTTCGGCAATTCCATGATCTTGAATTTCGATGTAGTAGCTGCCCTCGCCAAATGTGGCTTGATACCAGAGCGCGGCCGCCCGCGCGCCCTGATAATCCCCGGCCAGCAGCAGCCGCGGCACTTCACCGGCCAGACAGGCCGAGAGGCAGATCAGTCCCTCGCTGTGCGCCAAGAGCAGCTCGCGGTCAACGCGCGGCTTTGAGTAAAACCCGTCGATAAACCCTTTGCTGACCAGCTGGATCAGGTTTTGATAGCCGGTGTTGTTCTCGCAGAGCAGGATTAAGTGATGGGGGGATGAGTCCACCTTATGCTGTTTGTCAAAGCGGGTGCGGGGGGCAACATACACTTCACAGCCGATGATCGGCTTGATCCCCTCTTTCTTGCACGCCTTATAAAAATCGATCACCCCGTACATGGTGCCGTGGTCGGTGATGGCAAGGGCTTCCATCCCAAGCTCTTTCGCGCAGGAAACAAGGCCATCCAGCTTACAGGCGCCGTCCAGCAGACTGTATTCGGTGTGTACGTGCAGGTGGGTGAACGCGGCCATAGTTGAATCTCCCTTTATTAGCTCAAATCAAACACGGTGATCAACACCCACCGATCGGGGTCGCCGGTAAAAATCTCTTTGTCAATCAGCGTAAACTGGGGCCGGTCGCGGCCAATCAATTTGCCGTTTTCCCATCTAGGCAGCCATCGGACATGGGGCGGCTGTCTAAAAGCCATGACGGGCAAAACATGCCTGAGCTGAAGCGTGTACAAACTGGGATAATAGACGCGGCTTAAACAGATGGCGTTGCCCTGCTCGACCAGTTCATCCAGCCAGTCCAGCCCATAGGTGTGGGACTGCCAAAACGCTATAAAATCGTGCTCATCCTCCTGTGCGGTGGCCGGGCGTGTGCTGTCCTTTTGGTGGTCAACCGAAAATGACCATCCCAACATGTCTTATCCCCCTTTTCGCAGTTCGGCCGCCATCTTGCTCAACTTATCCAGCCTGCGGTAAACCGCCGAGTAGCTGAGCGGGGATTCCAGACAGCCGGGCAGCTCCCGCAAGCTCATGTCGGGGTTCTCAAGCCGGGCGAGCGCGACTTCACGCAGCTCCTCCGGCAGGGCAAGCAGCCCTTTTTCACTGAGCAATAGCTGGATATCCTCGATCTGCGCACCGGCCGCCCGGATGGTCTTGTCGATGTTGGCTGTCTCGCAGTTGGTCACCCGCATGGCGTGGTTGCGCACATCCTTGATCATCTCGGCCTCTATGACGGCAAGGCTTGCCCTGCCCGCCCCCATCAGCGCGAGCAGGTCCTGAATCTGGGTGCGGTCTTTGTAGTAGACGATCGACTGCCCGCGGCGGGTCGTCATCGCGCTGCCCGGCAAAAACCGCTCAAGCGCGGCAGACAGCCCCTCGGCCGGCGGCTGTTCCCGAACGGCGAACTCAAGGTGATATCTTTTTTCCGGGTCCGTGATGTTCCCGCAGACCAGAAAAACACCGGCCAGAAAGGCAGAAAAGTCTTCCTGCGCGCAAAGCGTTTGCGCAAACCCCTCGTCCAGGCGCAGCATCCGGTTGATGAGCGCACGCCGGTCTTTTTCCGCGCTCAGCGATACCTGATGTAAAACCCGGCCGCGCACCGTCTTTTTCGACTGCCTGATCGCCGCTCCGCGCGGGGTGAACGCCCGCAGGTGATAAGCGTACCGCTCGGCCACCTCAGCGTTTTCCGTATTCAGGCCGACCCGGTCGGGGGAATAATCTTTGGCGAACGCGAACATCCCGTAGCCTTCGGCCTGCCGCAAGTTAAGGGTGCGCAAGCGGATCTGACACAGCTCCCGCTTGACTTCGCCTGTAAAGGACACCTCAGATCACCTCTTTGCCATAAGAACCTGTGGACAATACTCAAAACGCCCCCGATCCGGCGATTTTTCCGATATCCTTCGTCAATTCCCCTTGGAATACACAAAGTATTCCTGCGGGAAATTTCCTTGCCTGGCGAAAATATCGCTCGGCTCGTGTGCATTTCTCGTTATTGGCCACAGGTTCTCAGCTTTTGACATTGATATCCCGGTGAAGGGCTTTGGCCGGTATCCCCTTTTGCGCCAAATCGTATGCGAGCAGCTCACAAAAGGCCACTGAGCGGTGTTTGCCTCCGGTACAGCCGATGCTGACCACCAGCTGGCTCTTGCCTTCATGGCGGTAAAGCGGGATTAAGTAATCAACCAAATCGAGCAGCTTGGGAATCAACCCTTTGGCCTGACGGCTGCCCAAAACATAATCGCGCACCGGCTTGTCCAGACCGGTCAGCGGCCTGAGCTCGTCCACATAAAACGGGTTGGGCAGACACCGAACGTCAAAGAGCAGGTCGGCATCCGACGGAATTCCGTTCTTGAAGCCAAATGAGGAACAGACGACCGTCATCGAATCTCTCGCGTCATCCAGAAACATTTCGCGGACCCGCGCACGCAGCTCAATCGCCCCGGTATGGGATGAGTCCACCACAAAGTCGGCCCGCTCTTTGGCGGCGGCCAACAATTTGCGCTCCCGCGCAATAGCCGGCTCAATAGCCGGCTGCCCCTCTTGATGCAGCGGGTGACGGCGGCGGGTCTCTTTATAGCGGTTAAACAGTTCCCCATCCGAACAGTCGAGAAACAGCGTCCGGTATGGGATCCGCTGGCGCGCAAGCTCGTCCAGACAGTGGGCGTACTCAAAAAAGAGCTCCTGACTGCGCACGTCTATCACAAGCGCCACCTTGCTGATGCGGTTGCCGCTTTCCCCCGGCAGCTCAGCGAACTTTGTAATCAACCGGGGCGGAATGTTGTCCACACAGTAGTAGCCGATGTCCTCAAGCGCGCTTACCGCCTGTGACTTGCCCGCCCCCGACATGCCGGTTACAATGACCAGTTCCACGCCGCTGCCCCCTTTTGATTAATCCCGCTGTTTTCCTGTCATGCATGTCCATCAAATCGCTCTGAAATCTGAGGGTCGTATAAAGGGCAATCATATTCAAACAAAATGTCAATGATTCTATTCATATCATCTTGTGACATACTGTGACAGTCAAATCTCACGAACTGCTCTGTTGTGAAAATCTGGAACGCACTGTTCTTATTTTCAAAGTCGCGCTCTGACTGCTTATCCCAATCTTTGAACGCCGTCTCAATATCTTTTAGAATTCGCGGTATAGGGAGTTTTTCCAATCCGTCAACACGATTGCCATCACTCAGTTTCTTATAAACATCCTGGTTATCAAGGTAAATGTTTTCCTTATATTTCCAAAATCCCAAATCCATCATCGCCGCCCCTTTTGGTTAGTCCGTCAGTAAGTAATGCTTATAACTTTGAGTCTCTCGATCAATGCAAATACCCCCCGGCGGGAGGCGCCCCCGGTGTCGATCACGAACTCCGCGTGTTTTTCATCAGCCGCCCAGCCCACCAACAACCTTTTGAGTCCACATCGGGGTATTCCATTACGCTTTTCCAGTCAGTCCAGCCAAACGCAGTCAACAATATCGCAGCCGGCTTTAACAAATTTTTCGTCTACAAAAACAGCCGCCCAGCCGTGCTCTTCATCCCACGGGCAATCAAGCGTCATTATCACGCACACATCAACATTTTGCGACTCATACTTGCCCTTCTCCGTTTTGCTTTGGGCAAATACACCGTCTTCCAAAGCATACAGCACGGCGCCTGTACCGGTGTGTTTTACAAGGTCTGCCGGCGACTTAATTTTCGGCCAATACGCTTTACTTTCTTCCTCGTCATCAGGCCCCCATTGCTTATACATTTCATCATAATAAAGTTTTATGAAGGCTTCTAACATCTGGTTTTCCAGCTCGGGTGTCCATCTTTCCATAAGCTTTTTGCAGGCAGCTATACCTTTTTCCACATCCTCACAGCTGCCATCATCAATCTCAAAGCTTTCCGGGTTTAACAGTCCATTGCTTTGCATCAATATCCCCCCTCCTTAAACTATAACAAACCCACACCTACTCCCCGATAACCCTAACCTCTGGCTCCAGCCGGTAACCGGTCTGGCGAAACACTTCTTCTTTGACTTTCCCAATCAGGGCAAGCACATCCCGGCAGGATGCGTCCCCTGTATTGATGACAAACCCCGCGTGTTTTTCGCTGACCGCCGCCCCGCCGACCGCCAGCCCTTTAAGCCCACACTGGTCGATGAGCGCGGAGGCAAAATTCCCGGCCGGGCGTTTGAATGTACTGCCCGCGCTGGGATATTCAAGCGGCTGTTTAGATTCTCTGCGCCCCAGGTAATCGCCCATTCTCGCTTTGATTTCTTCCGGATCACCCTGTGCCAGCTTGAATGCCGCACCGGTTATAACCCCGTCCATCTCCATAAAGGCGCTGTGCCGATAGCTTAAATTCATCTCGTCCACACCCAGCTCTTTGCGCACACCGTCCGCGCTTAAATAGCGGGCAGACACAATCACATTCTTAACCTCAGAGCCGAACGCGCCGGCGTTCATGTATACCCCGCCGCCCACCGACCCCGGAATCCCATAAGCGAACTCCAGCCCGGTCAGTCCGCACTCGGCGGCAAAGACAGCCAAATCACCCAGCCCGGCCCCCGCCTCACAGTAAATTTCATTCTCGCCCACCCGCCGGATATTGTCAAAGCCGGCTCCCAAGTGCAAAACCGCCCCGCGGTAGCCCGCGTCGGAAAAGAGCACATTTGAGCCCTTACCCAACACGACCAGCGGGATGCCATGCGCACCGGCGTAACAGAGCGCTTTTGCGGCTTCTTCCTCACTTTTAGGCGCGATAAACAAATCAGCCGGCCCGCCGATCCGAAAGGATGACCACTCTGACAGCGGCCGGTCACGCCCCGCTTCAATCTGATTCTCGGCCAGATACCGTGCAAACCCCTCGATTGTGTTCATATACCCTCCGTAACCACTAAATATCCCGCCCGCCGGTTCGCCTGACCGTCTGCAAAAACCGGTCGTGGTCGCCGTTTAGAACCAATTCTTTGGGGAACCCGATCTCTTCAAGCATGGCGGCCGCGCCGGTTACATTCCCTACAAGGTCACAAAAGTGCGCGTCGGACCCGAGCACAACCGGGATTTCCAGCTCCGCGCACAGACCGGCGATCTTCAGGCAGTTTTGCCGGCATCTGCCCCCAAAATTCAGTGAGTGCGTGTTGATTTCGACAATCTTGCCGTATGCTTTAAATGCCTCAAGCGCGGGGCGGTGCTCGAACTCGAACCAGTCCCGCCCACAGTGGCCGATCACGTCAATATGCGGATTTTCGGCAATTTTGATCCAACCCCGGGTATGCGCGGCCGTGGTGGATGCTTCCAGACAAGGCGGATGATAAGAGGCGATCACCCACTCCAGGCCGGCGATCATCTGCTCGGGCAGGTCAACCGTCCCCGCATAGTCCAGTATATTCAGCTCCACCCCTTTTATAATCGTCACCCCTTCAATCACCCGGGGTAAGTTGCCGACGATTGTGCCAAAATGAAGACGGCTGGCCCCGCCCGGCATGGCCGGCGCGTGCTCGGTCAAACAGAGAAAGGCGTGGCCCAGCTTGTTTGCCTGCCGCGCGTTTTCGAGTAAGGTTGAGTGCGCGTGGTCACAGGCAACCGTGTGGGTGTGGGTATCTCCAACAATGTTTATCATCGGGTTGTTTATCTCCTTGTTCCGGGTATGCCAGGGTCTGTTGACGCGAATGGAGTGCATAAATTTTCGAGTGATATTTGGTGCATTTCAGGAGGAAGGAATACTGTATGTATTCCGACGAACGGCAACGATGAAAGGCTCAAAATTCACCAAAATACGGGCGTTCAGCTTTGTGTCAACACGCCCTAGTCAAGCATATCGGGTGATTGTGGAATTGGCGGCTCGGGCAAATCTTCGGTCATCCCCAGCCGGCTGAGCAGGTCGTGGGCCGCGTTGTACCCCATGTTTTTCTGGCGCTGGTTCATGGCGGCCACCTCAATAATGACGGCCAGGTTCCGCCCCGGCTTAACCGGTATGGTCAACATCGGCACCTTATTTTCTAAAATTTCGGTATACGTGGTGTCAATCCCCATCCGGTCGTAGACTTTGCTCGAATCCCACTGTTCGAGATTGGCGATCATGTCAATGGATTCGGTCAGCTTGACCGACCCGACCCCGAACAGCCGGCGGATGTTGATGATCCCGATGCCGCGCAACTCCATAAAATGGCGGATGTTTTTGGGGGATGAACCGACCAGCGTTTTGGGCGAAACCCGGCGGATTTCGACCGCGTCGTCGGCGATCAGGCGATGACCCCGCTTGACCAGCTCGACAGCCGTCTCACTTTTACCCACCCCGCTTTCCCCCATCAGCAGGACGCCGACGCCGTAGACTTCGACCAACACCCCATGGCGGGTAATCCGGGGGGCAAGCTCAACGTTTAGGTTTGAGATCAAAGCCGACATAAAGCTGGAGGTCACTTCATCGGTGCGCAAAAGCGACCAGCCGTGCTTTTTAGCCGCCTCGACAATGGCGGGAAACGGCTCGTTTCCATGCGCCACCACCATGACCGCCGGATGAAGGGCAAACAGCGGATCGAGCATCGCTTCCATCTCGGCTTTTCGCCCGGTCAGATAGGCCCGCTCGGTGTTGCCGATTACCTGAATCTTTTCGCCGTTAAAGTAATTGAGAAAGCCGGTCAGTTCCAGCCCCGGCCGGCTGATCTCGGGGGTGGTGATCAGAATCTCGTCCGCGTCTTTGGGCAGATAGACCGGCGTGAGGTGATGATGTTTGATAATAGCCGAAAGCTTGACGGTAAATTTTGTACTCACATTCTTTCCCCCGTTTTATCTTACTCGTGTCTGTCACAGTTACCACTTGGGTTGTACCGCAAAGCGCGGCACTGACAAAATTACACATACAAAGCCGGCTGCCGCTTTAGCGGTGAGCCGCTGTGCATCCAAATAATATTGGCGCCCTTCCGTAAACATTATAGCACGTTTTACCCCAGCCTTTCAAATCAGATTGCCCGTTTTTGAGAGATTCTATAAAGATTCTATAAAAGTTGACAAATAATAAAAATCTTATATCATATACATGTAGGAACAGACGTCAGCCACACGCTATAGTTGACAAACTTGAAAAACGAAGCAGGATTTGCGCGGACGTTTTGTGTCCGGCAAGAATGACGGCGAAGGCAGGCTTCTTAAATACCGCCGTCAGCGCTACTGGCGACACACGTCTGTTGAGTCAGGCGCGACACAGGCCGCAAAGACGCTCTGTTTTTTGCGTTTGTTCACTATATGTACCCAACAAACACAAACCGCAAAGAGTGCGGAACTCTTTGCGGTTTGCGGTGGCCTTGCTATCATCCGATTATCGTCCCGTCCGGGTCGTCCGGCCGGCCAAAGCTGCGGGTCGGGAAAGCGTGGTAGCCGGCTGTCGCCTGTGTGGCGTGTTCGCTTTCGGTGTGGGGTTCCATCTCGGTTTTGGTCCGCTCGACATATTCGTGATAAGCGGTGAGGATGGCCCGCTCAAGCGCCGCCCGTGCCTGCGGGGTGATGGGGTGGCAAATATCCCGAAAGACGCTGTTGTCGTCCTTTCGGCTTGGCATAGCCACAAACAACCGCTCGGGTCCCTCAATCACTTTGATGTCGTGTACAGCCAGGTCATGGTCGATGGTGACCGAAACCAGCGCCTTCAGGCGGTTATCTTGATAGGTTCTTCTCACTCTGATATCTGTTATATTCAAACCGGTTGCGCCTCCTGCTTGTCTGTTTGTCACTATTATTTTTCCGGCAAAAGGCAATTATGCATCCCGGTCAGGTGATTTTACAGCAAAAAGCGATTCGCGCGATTTTTTCCGTACAAGATCACCCATACTTTCACTAACACGCAAGAGCGTATTTTAAAATCCATTGCTGCTCCATCACGGCAAATCTTCACCTACCCTTTCACACAGTTGTGGCGATGAGAGCTATAGGGCCGCTCATCGCCGGCATCAAGCTTTTTGTGCGAAATGCCGGGTAAACAAGTCTGTACCGTGCCGCCGCAACAAGCGGTTTCAAACACACTCTAAGACAGCGAGGCAAAACGCCCATGACACTTGACAGCTTACTTTTAACACCGCGCAGGATTCACCTGATCGGGGCAGGCGGGGCCGGGATTTTTCCGCTCGCGCAGATTTTGCACGGGCAAGGGCATATCCTGCAAGGTTCGGACAACAACCCGGGCGACACGGTTGACGCCCAAAAAAAGATGGGTGTGACCGTCTACATCGGCCACAAAGCCGAGCAGATCAATGGCGCCGAGCTGATCATCTACTCCGCCGCCATCCCGCAAGACAACCCTGAGCTGGCCCAGGCACGCCGGCTTGGCATCCCCATCTTCGAGCGGGCCGAAGTGTTAAGCTGGCTGTCAAAGCAGTATGCCGACTGCATCTGTCTGGCCGGCGCCCACGGAAAGACCAGCACCACCGCCCTGCTCTCACAAATTTTGATCACATCCGGGCTGGACCCAACCTGTGTGATCGGCGGCAGGCTTCCGCTGATTGACGGCAATGGCCGGGCCGGCGCAAGCGCAATCCTGGCGATCGAAGCCTGCGAGTACAAGGACACATTTCTAAGGCTTTCCCCCGATATTGCGGTGATTTTGAACGTGGACGCCGACCACCTTGAGTACTTCGGCGACCTTAACGGGGTTATCCGCTCGTTTAACCGGTTCGCGGAAAACGCCGCTCGCCTGATCATTGCGAACGGGGATGACCCAAACACAGCCGCCGCCCTGCAAGGTGTGCGGACAGAAATTCTCACATTCGGCTTTGGCGGCAAAAACGACTACACCGCCGCCAACATTCAGATGGCCGAACCGACCCGGCAGCAGTTTGATCTGGTTTTCCGCGGCCAAACCCTCGCCAACATCACACTCAATGTTCCCGGGCGGCACAACATTCTCAACACGCTGGCCGCAAGCGCCGCCGCACTGGCAATCGGCGTCACCCCCGAACAGCTGGCCGGCGCAATCCCCGGTTTTGGCGGGGCGGGCAGGCGGTTCGAAATCCTCGGCAAAGTGCGGGGAATCACCATCGCCGACGACTACGCACACCACCCGGCCGAGCTGGCCGCCACCCTGAAAGTCGCGGCCGAAATGGGCTATGGCCGGGTCTGGGCCGTCTTTCAGCCCTTCACATTCTCGCGGACGGCACACTTTCTGGACGATTTCGCGCAGTCGCTGAAAATCCCGGAAAAAGCCGTACTCAGCGCGATTATGGGCGGGCGGGAGACCAACACCTACGGCATCCACACCCGCGACCTGGCTGAAAAAATCCCGGGCGCAGTCTGGTTCGAGACGTTTGAGGAGATCGCAAGCTACGTGATGGCAAACGCCCAGTCCGGTGACCTGGTCATCACGCTCGGCTGCGGGGATGTCTACAAATGCGCCAAGATGATGCTGAAGCTCTAATGAGCGAACCCACAAAAACCGGACGTAAAGTGAACGCTGGCTGTGATAGTCGCGTGTAGAATATCTATTCATTAAGGTAAATTATTTTTTCTTATTTTTAAAAAAGCAACCACAATGTTCCCTGCGGAATATTGTGGTTGCTTTTGCGTTAAGGCGCAAGCAAAATTCCGGCCAGGCCACCGGCCAGGATGTACACGATCGGGTGTTTGTCCCACTTTATGATCGCCGCCAGCGCGGCCGCAAAGATGATCACCGCCCGACCGTTGACCAGCGCAATCCAGTCGTTGTCCGCCAAAAACCCATCCCAGTCGAGCAAGGTCATCCGGACCATCAGGATCAGCGCCAAAGTGATCAGCGCGGCAACCGCCGGGCGAATTCCGCACAGCCCCGCTTTCAGCCACCGGTTTTCAGCGAATTGATTCATGAA
Source organism: Oscillospiraceae bacterium (assembly GCA_009784625.1). GTDB lineage: Bacteria > Bacillota > Clostridia > Oscillospirales > Ruminococcaceae > WRAV01. The sequence goes on from WRBI01000010.1 coordinate 17,399, forward strand.
CCGCGCAGTTATGAGGACAATGACCATTCCCGGAATGATAAAAGCGGTGGTCGCGATTACCCCGCCCAGCGGCCCGGCTGTGTGAAAGCCGATAAAAGTGGCTATATTCACCGCAATCGGACCGGGGACTGACTGGCCAATCGCAATCATATAAGTCAGTTCAGCCGGGGTAAACCAGTCGTATAACTGAGTCAGCCGGTAGAGGAATGGCAGCGCGGCCAGCGCACCGCCAAACACGAACAGCCCGATCTTAAAGAACTCGAAAGCGAGCAACAGGTAGATCACCGGGCTCCGCCCCCTTTCCCCCGATAAAGGTCGGCGGCAATCCCCAAGCTGAGCGCGCCCACCAACAGCCCGGCAATCGGCAGGTTAAAAAAGAGGGCGAGAATCAAGGTCAGCGCGTAAACACAAAGGCCGAAGACATCTTTGACCGCTGTCTTCCAAAGGCGGATGACAGCGTGGGCGATCAGGGCGCAGACCACTGCGCTGATCCCAAACAATGCCCGCTGTACCGGCACAAACTCCAGCGCGTTGTTGATAAAGGCGGCGATGATCGTAATAATCAAAAAAGACGGGGTGACTACGCCCAGGCAGGCGGCTACGCCGCCCGCTTTCCCCCTGACCTTGTGGCCGATAAAGGCGGCGGTGTTGACCGCGATCATTCCGGGCAGACACTGCGACAGAGCGTAATAGTCAGCCACTTCCCGGTCGGTGATCCAACCCCTGGCCACAACTTCTTTTTGGATGATCGGCAGCATGGCATAGCCCCCGCCAAAGGTGAAGGCGCCGACCTTGACAAACGTAAAAAAAATATCCCGAAGGGTTGTCATCCGCGCCTCCTCCTCTTACAGGAAAAGGGAACGCACTGAGCGTTCCCTTTCATTTTTATTTATCCGTACACTTCGTTTGTGAATACAGGTTCTTAGCTCGCAGTGGCCTTTTGGCCAAAAATGGCGTAAAACCGCTGACTGGCCACGAGACGGATCAGCCCTACCTGAATGGGAACCATGAGCAGCGCACCGGCCACACGCGGCGGGAACAAGACCAGGAACGCATCCCCCCACATCATGCTCAGCCAGAGTATGTTCAGCCCCATGCGAACCACCACGGTAACAGATACAACCGCCAGGACAATCCGCAAAAGGCTTCTACCGTTGTACAGGAATACCCCGAACAATACCCCGGTTACAAACATGGACAGCGTAAAGCCCGGGAAAAATGGCCACGGGCCGGCCGGGAAAATGTAAAACCCAAGCACATCGGCCACCGCGGCCGCGACCCCCGCATAAAGCGGGCCATACAACATGGCAATAATGGCGATCGGCAGGAACGACAGGTTAAGTGTCCTGACAATGGGCGCCGGAATGGCAAGAACATTGTTGAAAATGATTGTGAGCGCAATCAGCAGTGCGACCTGCACCAGGGCCTTGGTACTCAATTTTTTCAAATGATATGACACCTCCGTTTTTGTTGGCGTACACCAAACTCCTGCACCATAAAACGGAAGGTCGCGCTTTCCATTTTATATGCAACAGCGGGATGCGAGAGATCCATCGCTAAGCCCTGGCCTTTTTCTCAAACGCTTTGCCTATTCGTCCGGACAGCAACTCCCCGTCCATCCGGCACGTAACGCAGAACTCTCTACTCTATTGACATATATTTTTAAGAGCTTATCGCTCTAAAGCGCCGGTATTTTGACGCTCATTTTCCTTTCACCACGAGTATATCACATGCGCCCAATTTTGTAAATGGCCGACAGTCCCCCATCGCTACTCGTCTTTCTTTTCGGAATTTCCCGTCCGTCTCGCGGAATACTTTTTGAATAGCCGGACGACGACCAACACGATTGCCGCCATGATTGCAAGAATCAAAAATACGGGCAGTGCCGCGATGACCACCAGCAACATCCCCTGGGCAAAGGCAATAAAGGTCGCAACGCTGCCGGCGACTGTTTGCTCGAGCCTTTGGGCAAAGGGCGGCGCGGGCAATTCTTCTTCGGGCAGTATCGCCTCGAAGAGTTGGCCGTTCACCGTTGAATAGAGCACATTGTCATCTATGACTGCCTGAGACGCGAGCATATTGTCGATTGTGTGCTGTACATCGATTAACATCTCTTCGAGCCGGACCATGTCTTCCAGCGTTTCGGCCTCATCCAGCGCCTCGCGCAGACGCAGCTCCTGCTCAATCAGATTGCCCAGCGCAGAGTCGGTTCGGCTCTGCCTGACCGTAACGTCTTCGGCCAGTTGGTGTAACCGCCATATGTTGTAGTTGTTTTCCATAGCCACAATGAACTCGGCCAGCCTGGCAGACGGAACCCGAAAGACAAAAGCTGCGCTGCGCTCAGTATTCGGCCGGCGCAGGTCGTGGCCGTCAACATCTAAACGGATGATGTAACCGCCCATTTCAGTGACCGTATCCAACAATGTCCGCAAACCGGGCATAAACTCGGTGGTCTGCAAGTGAAGTGAAACCTCGTATACCAGTCGCCGGTCAGAGTCTTCGGGAGTCAACAGCGGCAGAGCAAAGTAGTTTCCACTGTCAGTCAACTGCCCGCTGTCTTCCGCCGGCGGGGCCGGCGCGAAATCCACAGGGCCGGATGGGGCAGGCGCCGATGGGGCTGGTGCGGAAGCCGCAGGGCTGGCCGGTGCGGCAGGCGCCGGGCTGGGCGCGCCGCACGCCGCCAAAATAATCAAGCAAAAAATCAAACCGGCTGTCGCTTTCAGTAATCGTTTCATGTCACGCCTCTTTTCGTCGGATGAGTGGATTGGGCTGCCTAAATCATACTATGCGCGGGGCACCATTTTCAATAAAAGCACATTTACAACCGGTTACAATTCAGGCGCGTTTGGGGCATCCCTCCCCCGCATTGACGCGACAAATTGTTTCCAAATTCTCTTTAATCATTCATATACATATATATTTTCGAACAACATCAACTTCGGGATGATCCCGCCACAGCTGATTGCGATTTAATAATAGCGCGAAAAAACAACGCGCCCACAAGTGTGAGCGCGCGAACCGCATGTTCGGCCAAATTAACCGACCACTTTGCCGAAAATGTGCAGGCAGTCGTACTCGCCGATGGGTATGGCCAGGTAGCGCGGGTTGATTGAAATAAGCTCACCGTTGCCGAATTTTTTGATGTACGCATCCCCATTGAGCGAAAAGATGCCGATATCGCCTACTTCGAGCACATTTTGCTTTCGGATGAACAATACCTGGTTGTCAACAAAGCGCGGGGTCATGCTGTCCCCGCTGACACGCACGGCAAAGTCGGCGTCCTCGGGCACGGTCTCGTCAACCTTTAGCTCTGTATATGCATCACCGTCGAGGAACTCGCCATAACCGGCCGCCACCGGAATGTCATACAGCCGGATTACCCGTGTGGCCGGGCGAATTTCCTCTTCGTCACCCCTTTTGTCCTCGGCGAACAGCGGGTTTTCGGCCAGCATAGCAATGTATTCCTCCGCCCGGCCCCGGCCAAGGGCATTGAGCTTTGACAGCCCGCCCTCCGCCCCCCCCGCCCCTCGAAAAGTCTGCTGTGGGTCGCGCACCCCGTAAAGCTCACACAGCAGCAAAAACTGGTGAACCGGGGGCAGCGCAACGCCTTTCTCCCAGCTTGAGACACTCGCCCCGCTGCACTTTTTTCCGGTCTGCCCGGCAATATACGCGGCCACCTGTGATTGGGTAAGTCGGTTCTCTTGTCTCAGGCGGGCCAAAATTTCCGAATAGCTCATATGCATCCCTCCACTGCTATTATACACCATCCTCAGACAAAGCGCAAGAATAATTCAAAAATATTTTGATATAATTGCCATTGTATTCAAATATATTTTGAATTATAATAGAGCTCCCAAGATGATTTCAGGAGGTGGGCGTTTGGCACAGAAAATATTCGCGCATGTCGACGTAAACGCCTGTTACGCCAACCTCGCCATTCGGGAATACCCTTACCTGGAGGGCAAGTGCGTGGCTGTAGGCGGCGACCCCGAATCCCGGCACGGGATCATTCTGGCCTCTAACTACGCGGCCAAAAAGTTCGGGGTCAAGACCGGCTCGGCCCTCTGGCAGGCGCGCAGGGCCTGCCCGGAGCTGGTCATTTTCCCCATGCGCGCGCTGGGGCGAAAGACCGTCCGCCGGATGAGCGATTATTTACAGGAGATGTGTTACGCGATCACCCCCAACCTGATGATGGAGGCCGACGACGGGGTGTATATGGATTGGACCGGCTGTCTGCGCGACTTCGGCGAGGCCGAATACAAGGCCCATGAGCTGCGGCTTAAGTTTTTTCACGACACCGGGTTGACGGTCAGCGTTGGGGTCAGCTTCAACAAAATTTTCGCAAAGTTAGGCAGCAACTACAAAAAACCGTTCGGCACAACCATCATCGACACAGACAACTGGCAGGAAATCGTCTGGCCGCTGCCGGTGCGCGACCTTTACTGGATCGGCCCGGCCACCGAGCGCAAACTGCGCGAAATGGGCATCCGCACAATCGGGGAGCTGGCAAACTGCAAGCTGGACCGCGCCTATGGCCGGTTTGGATTGGTCGGCAGTATGCTTTGGCGGTACGCCAACGGGCTGGACGCCACCCCCGTCCGGTTTAGAGACGACCGGCCGGAAATGCACACGGTCGGCAACTCGACCACCGCTTTGCGGGATTTAGCCACTCTGGACGACATTCTCGAATATATGTCAAAGCTGTGCGGCCAGGTTTCTGAAAGCTTGCGGGGGCACAGCGTTTACGCCTGCGGGATAAAAGTGGCCCTGCGCTCGGCCGAAGACCTGAGCTGGATCGAGCGGCAGTGCAAGCTGCCCTTCCCCTCCCGCACCAGCCGCCTGTTTTTTGACCAGGCCAACCTGCTGATACAACAGCATTGGGATGGCCAGCCGCTGCGCGGGGTGGGTGTGCGCGCTTTTGACCTGGTGGACGACGACTACCTGCAAATGGCGCTGCTGCCCGAAATGCAGCGGGATCAACGCAGCGAAAATCTCGACCTGGCCGTACAGGATATCCACCGGCGGATGGGTCAGCAGATCCTTTTGCCCTTTCGGGTGTTCGCCAACCGGCGGCTCTCCCGCCAGGATTGGACCAGCGAAGAGTCCTCACAGAAAAACGCGTTCAGGCGGTTTTGAGGCGATTGGGCAAGGCAAAAATATCGGCGTTTCGATATGGGGTGTGCATATATGTCGGAGTGGAAGACGTTAAAAGAATACATCCCCATCGCGGTCCATTGGGACTGTGAAGGGGACCTCGACTACAGCGGTGAAGTTGTACCCTACCTGACCCCTACCTGTCTGCATCTCGAAGGGGGCGGCGTCTATCGGGTGGACCGGGTGCGGGCGGACGGCGTCTTGCCCAGCTTTTACTCGGGCGGGTACGGCAGACGCTATGCCGCCCGGGTCAGCTGTGACGCCGAAGATAGCTACGACAAGGTCTACTACCTCTACTACGAAAGCCACGGCAAGCTCGGACGCTGGCGGTGTGGGGAGGATTACGTGGCCGCCAACGTCTTCTGGGGCGCGGACGGAAAAATCATCCCGACTGCCTTTTATCTGGATGACCACCGGTACCTCATCGACCAACGCAGCCTGACCGCTTACCGGATGTCCACCCGAAAGTCGGACGGAGCGGGGATGCGGTATATCTTTCGCGCAACCTGTGATTTCTTGCGCGACTACGGCCGGGAGTTCTCGCTCATGTTAGAGCATGGCGGAAAACTGGCCGGCCGCTGGTACTGTGAGGACGGCGAAGTGGTTCACGGCAAAAAGATTGCCCTGCACGAGTTGAGTGACGGCGCGTTTGACAAAAGGCTGGTTGAAGAAGAGATGGGGGTGTCCCATGTGTGCGCGCAGTTTGCGCCGGTCGCTGAGGCGGCTGCGCTTTTACGAAAATGGAACACCGAAAGCGGCATCTGGCCGACGACGGAAATCTTTGACCAAAAAATCGGCGAGATGATCTATCCCGGTTGCTATTATCCGGTCATGCTGGCCGGGGAGGGCGGGGTCGCGGCCGCTGTCATGCAGTGGGGGCTTGCGCGCGCATGGGCGTCCGGCTCAATCTACAATTTGCGTTTGGATAACCTGATGGCCAAGAGCACATTCGGGGCGATCAAAAACAACCGGTGCGCCATCGCCTGCAGCGGATTTTATGTGCACGAAAAGGACGGAAAAACAGTGGCCGGCGACCACTTACTCAGCGCGGCAGGTGGAGGGGCAACCTACCTGGCCGGGCTTTATGAACAGACGAAGCAGGGCGGCAGGTTCACGCTCATCACCACACAGGCGGGTGTCACCGTCGCCGGTATTCATGACCGGATGCCGGTCATCCTGTCCCGCGGCGACGTCAAAAGCTGGCTGGCCGGGAAGCTGCCGCTTTCGGAGATCGGCCGGCCGCACGATCTTTCACAGACTCAAAAGGTCGTATAGTAAAGCTTATCCGGTGTACCGTGTGTGCCGCGTGGGGTTACCGCTTTTCGCCAAATGAAAACAGATGGTGGATGGCCTCCCAGATGCCGTCTTCGTCTACTTCACCGGTTATGTAGTCGGCCTGCGCTTTAATCCGCTCAGGTGCGCCGCCCATCGCGATTGCGTACCCTGCCCCGCCAAACATCTCCAGGTCATTGTCGCTGTCCCCGACTGCCGCCGTCTCCTCCGGCGAGATGGACAGCCGCTCGAGCAGGCGGACAATCCCCGCCCATTTGTTCCCGCCGGCCGGGATAATGTCCCAGCCGCCGCCCCACCGGGTAAAAGCACAGTGTTCGAGGTTGCCCAGCGTGCGCGGGTCTTTCCCAAATGTGCATATCTGATAGACCCCCCGGCTGAGTGCGCGGGAGGGGTGTTTGACCGGCGGCAAAGGCGTGTTTGTCAGCTCAGCGCTCCTTCGGGTTGAATCGTCAATCTTGTTTGTGTAGACGCCCTCATCCTCCATAAACAGGCAGGAGAAGCCGCCGCGTTCAACCTGCCCGACAATTTTGGCGACGTCGGCCGGGTTAAGCGGGTTTCGGTAGACGACCTGGTCGCCGAGTATACAGAACTGGCCGTTGACCGCGACCATGCCTGTGAACGCATCCCCAAGCATCCACTCGTCCTGAACCAGTGACTTGGGGTGGCGGCCGGTCGCGATAAAGGACAGTATCCCACGGTCTTTTGCCAGCCCGATTGCCCGCTTTGCGCTGGCAGGGATTTTGTGGGTTTTAAAGCTCAACAGCGTGCCGTCCACATCAAAGAAGACCGCCTTGATTGCTTTTGGTGTGCGCGGGTGTTCTCGGCTCATACCGGAAGTTTTCCTTTCATCTGCCTGACGCCTATTGACATTCATCGTTTAATGTTATATATTTATATCATTGTGATAGAAATATATAACACGGAGGATCGCGTAATGAAGAACAAGCTGGCGTACTTAGGTTTTTTGGGCTTGGTTGGTATTGGGGGATTCATAACAGGGGATCTGCTGATGTTTTCGTTTTTCGCCTTTTTCGTATTCTTTACATACGCAAATGTAGTCCCCGACGAGCTGTTTTGGGAAAATGTTAAACGGGCGGCATTGCGCGCTTTCATTGTACAAATGGTCGTCTCATCGATTGCTGTGGCGGTTGGCCCGGTCATGCCGGAAGACGATCTGGCTCTCACAATCACACTTGGCGGGCTGGCTCTCGCCTATTCATTTGGGATTATGGTTTTTGCGCTTGGCTTAGCGTATTATGAGCACAAAGAGAAAAAAGGGAACGCACAGTAGCTGTGGTTATCAAGACAAAAATCAAAGAGTACCGCGCAAAAAACAACATGAAACAGGACGACCTAGCCAAACTGGTGGGGGTAAGGCGGGAAACCATCTATCACCTTGAAGCCGGGAAGTACAATCCGTCCCTTGTTCTGGCCTATTCAATTGCAAAAGTGTTTGGCGCGGCGATCGAAGATATCTTCGAAATCGTTGATGAGTGATTTACCTTGCCCTCAGCTGCCAAAAAGCCACCGCACCGGCGGCGGCGACATTCAGTGAATCCACCCCGCAGCACATCGGGATACAGGCGGTGTAATCGCAGGCCGCAACCGTTTCGGGGGACAGGCCGCTGCCCTCTGTCCCCAGCACAATCGCCAGTTTTTCCTCAGCCGCAAGCCGCGGGTCGTCTATATCCAGCGCGCTGCCACTCAGCGCCATCGCAACCGTCTTAAAGCCCAGGCCGCGCAGCTGCTCTATCCCCTGCCCCGGCCACTCGGACGGGCTGCCGCCGATTCTTGTCCACGGCAGCGTAAAAATAGTGCCCATGCTCACCCGCACCGCCCGCCGGCAGAGCGGGTCGTGACAGGATGGCGTAACCAGCAGAGCGTCTATCCCCAGCCCCGCCGCACAGCGAAAAATCGCGCCGACGTTGGTGGAATCCATCGTGTTTTCGAGGATTGCCACCCGGCGGGCATCCGCGCACCGCGCCTCGACACCGGGCAAATTGGGGCGGCGAAACGCGCACAGCACACCCCGCGCAAACTGATAGCCGGTCAGCCCGGCCAGCAAGTCATTGTCGGCGGTGTAAACCGGGATACCTTTGCACCTGGCAATGATTTCGCGCGCCTGTCCGCTTATCTGTTTGCGCTCAGCCAAAAGCGAAACCGGCTGACACCCCGCGTCCAGGGCAAGGCCGATCACTTTTGAGCTTTCCGCGATAAAGACACCTTTTTCCGGCTCAATCCGGCTGCGCAGCTGCGCCTCGGTCAAGCGGGCAAAGACATCCAGGTCAGAAGACGAAAAGTCGGTAATCTCGATGATATCGGGCATATGATCTCCCACCGGCGAGCCGCCGGAGCCAATACCGCGCGCTCACATTTGTGGAGGCGCGATGTTTTTTGTTATTGTACGATTACAAAACCACGATGGTGATCCCGTGGTTTGGCCTTGTGTAGTCCCGGTCGCGCAAAAGCTCGGGGCAGATATCAACCGCTGCGCGGGACTCAGGGTAGAATGGCGAAAACGCTTCGCCCGGCACAAACGCCCGAATCCGCCCCGCCCGCTGGTGTGCCGCGAGCGCGGACTGCACGCCGTCCCGGATGGCGCCGCCCTTTCCGGACGACCCATACCCGTGGATCAGCTTGAGCACCTTGCCGCGTTTTGACTTGGCGGAGCGGATTGCCTGATCCATCCGGATGATCGCCTGCTCGACCGTCGGCATCCCCTGTTCCAGGTTTGCTGTATGTATGGCCATCGCTAGTTGTTCCACCCCAAAATTCGGATCAGCATCTGCTCCTGGTAGTGATAGGCACTGACCGGAAAGTCCAGCAGGTTCGCGGTGTTGGAGGCAATCAGGTAATCGACCGTGTTCCCCTGCTCGTCTGTGATCACCTCGGTGATCATAACCGTGTGCCGCCAGATGTCGTGTTTCCCCATAATGATGACATCCCCCGGCCGGCCGCTGTCGAAAGGCACATCGGCAAATGCCACCATCCCGAACCCGGCGTTGCCGCGCACATAGGCGAAAAACTCGTTTACCCCTGTCCAGGCCGGCGCGCGCCCGGTCGGCGTAAAAGTAGAGCTGGGCGTGTCGCCAAACCACTTCCATTGAGCGGGCGGGGTGTAATCCATCGGTACACCGCCCGCGAGGATCGCCTGGGAGACAAAGTTTTGACAGTTGCCGCCCATCCGGTCGTAAATCTGCCAGACCGGGTTGCGCTCTGCCGTTGCCCAGCGGCGGGCATAGTCGACCGCGGCGGCGCGGTCATATTCATTGTCAAACGAAATATTGCCGGGCTGATACCCCCGCCCGCTTCTGTATCGCAAAGCCTGTCCTGAAGCTTCAAGCCACTCGTCCCGGCGCTGGCGCACCTGCGCGGCGGTTGAATCCAAAAGCCCCGAATCGTTGTTTCTTCGCCCCACAACCGTGTTGTACAAGCGGTCCGCCTGACGGTGGTTGAGGATTCGCCAGCCATCGTCCGTGTAGGTGAAGGTAAAGACGTGCGCGACATTAAACCCTTTGGAATCAACACCGGGAAAAGCCGCAAAGTTCTGGATAAAGTCTTCATGCACCCGAACCGATATATCCCCGCTTTCAAGCTCGGTGATCAGCTGCACTTCAAGCGCAAACGAATAGACGGTCAAGCGAAGGTCGCTGTCCTGCATAGCGCGGATATCGACCATAACCTCCCACACCATGCGGTTGATCTCGGCCTGTTCCCCCGCATCGGCGGCAAAGAGCGGCGAGGGGTCCTCAGCCGCGAGGTTTGCGAGCGACGCGTAATACAGATGCATAAAATCTAATATCTTCTCTTCTTTTTGCGCATCCAGCCGGTCAATATTTTCCGCGTATACCAAGCTCCCGGTTCCCATGGGGAGCGGGTTGTAGACTGCGGCAACCGTTTCGATCACAGGGGCTGAAGTTTCCGTTATGTATTGGACATCCGACTGGGAAACCGGCTCGTCCGGTGCAGGCGCCGGGGCGCCGCCCACGACTCCTTGACAAGCCGAAAGAATCAAAAGGGCCGCTATCAACAAGGCCGAAAGTGCAGTGGCGTTTCTTCGTCGCACTGTTGTCTCCCCCCAATTTTAGGATACTGTTAACATAATACCCCTATTCTAAGAAAGTTGCAACTTTTTTCAGCGGTGAACATTTGCAGGCCGGGCGAACCCGCATATCCGCCCCCGCCTTGGATGTAAGTTCCAGCGCCGCATATGTTGACAACCCTGCCCGACTGTGGTACTATCAAGATCAGTAAATAGTATGAGGTGTGCCGATGTCGGTCGTTCAATAGGTAATCATGTATACAAGTCACAACAGGTTTCCCCCTGTTTATTTTGTGTACCCAAGTGCCTTTTGAATGACTGGAGAAATGCGTCAAATGCATCTCTTTTGTTCATTGATCGCGCAGCGGGTAGCTGCGCTTTTTTGATGCCTAAAGGCGTTTGGGTGTGAAAGGATTGATATCATTGAACACACATCATCTCGCACTCGAATTTAATATAATCATAGATAAGTTAAAGGAACATGCCCTATCCCAAAGCGCGAAAGACACACTTGAGACACTTTTCCCATATCTCAACGAGGCTGTCTGTGTGCGAAAAATGGCTGAAACCACTTCGGCCAGAAATCTGCTGGATATGGTGGGCACACCGCCATTGCCGATTATGGACAGCCTAGACGAAATCATCACGCTGGCGGGAGCGGGCAGTATGCTCATTCCGGAACAGCTTGCGGGCGTTTCGAGATTTGCGCAGTCCTGCAAGCGGGTAACGGCATACCTTTCCAAAGGCGAAGCCACGGGCGAAGTCGTCGCCCTGTATGGGCAAAGCATTCAAAGCCTGGCAGATCTGCAAGCGGAAATCGAGCAGTGTATTGACGGCGAAAGGCTTCGGGATGACGCAAGTTCCGCTTTGCGGAATATCCGCCGCAAAAAAGAACATGTTGAGGCGCAGATCAAAGAAAAACTCAACCACATACTCAAAAGCCGCAAACAATACCTTTCGGATGGGTATATCACCAGCCGGCAGGGCCGCTATGTCTTGCCTGTGCAGCGAAAATTCCAAGCGCAGTTTGGCGGCACGGTAATAGAGGTTTCGGGAAAAGGTTCGACCGTATTCATGGAGCCGGCCGCGATCGCAAAGCCGCAGGCCGAACTCGCCGCGCTCAGCATTGAGGAAGACGCCGAGGAGCGGCGGATCCTGTATACGCTTACCGCGGCGGTTGTCGAACACACCCCCACCATCCGCCGCAATATGGAGGCGATGGAGGTTCTGGACGTGTTGTTCGCCAAGGCCAAGCTGAGCGCCGAGATGAGGGCGGTTCCGGTAGAAATCGGCGGCGAGCGCAGGCTTTCCATCAAAAAAGGCCGTCACCCGCTGCTAAGCGCCGACCGCTGTATCCCATTGGATTTTGAGATGAAAAAAGACACAAGCGGCGTGATTATCACCGGGCCAAACACAGGCGGCAAAACCGTTGCGGTAAAAACAGTCGGCCTGCTTTCGCTAATGGCGCAGTGCGGGCTGCACATCCCCTGTGAAAGCGGCAGTTACATTGCCATGCAGGATGGTTACTGGTGTGATATTGGGGATGGCCAGGATATTTCGCAGAACCTGTCTACTTTTTCCGGGCATATGACGAATATCATCCATATTCTGGAACACGCCAGCCGTGACAGCCTTGTGCTGCTGGATGAGCTCGGCAGCGGCACAGACCCGGCCGAAGGGATGGGGATCGCCATAGCGGTGCTCGAAGAGCTGCGAAACCGCGGCTGTATCTTTCTGGTCACGACACATTACGCGCAAGTAAAAACGTATGCGGAAAAGTCGGACGGTGTAATCAGCGCGCGGATGGCTTTTGACCGCGAGAACCTCCGCCCGCTTTATAAGCTGGAAATGGGCGTTTCTGGGGAAAGCTGTGCGCTGGACATAGCCCGCCGCCTGGGGCTCGCCCCCCACCTTTTAAAGCGGGCACACCGAGAAGTTTACGGCGGCCAGACAGACGACGATGCATTGAGCCAGGCCGGGATAAAAGCCCCCAAAAGCAGCCTTGTGCGCACACAGACCGAAAAGCCTGCCGCAGACCTCTCGGATAAGTTTCATATGGGCGACAGCGTAACCATCTTGGTAACCGGCGAAACAGGGATTGTTTACCGGCCTACAAACGAAGCGGGCGATGTGATTGTACAGGTGAAAGGCGTAAAGCAGACCGTGAAGCACAATCGGCTCAGGCTCAAAGTATCCGCCGCGGAGCTGTATCCCCCGGACTACGATTTTTCCATCATCTTTGACACGGTGGAAAACAGAAAGGCACGCCATGATATGGGCAGAAAACATGACCCAGCGCTTTCCATCACCTACGACAAGGATGAGGGCATCATCCAATGATTCGATTTTAGAACCTGTGGTCAATAACGAGAAATGCATACGAGCCGAAGCGATTTTTTCGCCAGGCAAGGAAATTTCCCGCAGGAATACTTTGTGTATTCCTGCGGGAAATTGACGAAGGATAGCGGAAAAATCGCCGGATCGGGAGCGTTTTAAGTATTGACCACAGGGTCTGAATCCGGCGCAGACAATCTTTGATCTTGCCGAACCGAGAAAGGAACGCCCTGTCCCCCGCCGCCGCAAGCAACAAATAGGCGGTGCAGGAAAATGTCTGCGAAAGCATATTACATCATCTTGAAAGACAAGGTTTTTTAAGCAAGAAACATCACTCGGATTGGCGTGAAATTCAAGCTGAATACGTAAGCGGCAAACAGAGGGCCATCTGTACAGGTGACCATCTGTTTGCCGCTTACGTATTGGCTCTGGCGGCTCGCCGGTCAAAACACATGCTGGATGAGCAGCATATAAACAATCGTTCCGGCCGATATGCTCAACAACGCGTTTCGGCGCCACAGATGTAAAGCGACTATGACGGCGATGGCCAGCAGCTCCGGCAGGCCGCGGCTGCCCGCGGTAAGGTCGATATAGCGCAAACAGTAGACCACCAACAGCCCGATCACCGCGCTGGGCAATAAAAATTGCAGCCGCTTAATAAAAGCCGGCGCCTGCCTGCTGGGCGGAAAGACCCAAAATGGTAGCGCGCGGGTCAAAACGGTGCCGCCCGCGATGACCAAAATGGTGATCAAAAGCTGGGGCGCGGTCAGTGTGGCCATCACACATCACCTCCCGCCGGCTTGCTGCCGGAAAGCGCGAAAACCCCGAGTATAAACGCCATGGCCGGGAGTATAAACCACTCGGGGCCAAACAAAAGCAGACAGGCCAGTGAGCAGCCAACCCCGATCAATGCGCTGGGCCGGTTAGACGGCTTATCCCACTGGTTTAAAAAGATGACCACAAACAGCGCGGTCAGCGTGAAATCCAACCCCCGGGTGTCAAAGCTGAGCAAGTTCCCGACCAGCACCCCGCAGACTGTGCCGATAATCCAATACCAACGGTTGAGAAGCGCGACAAAGAACATAAACCATCCCCGGTCAACGCCTTCCGGAATTTCGGCGGACGTGATGATCGAAAAGGTTTCATCACACAGCGCAAAGATGATATACGGCTTGAGCGGGCCCGCGTCCCTGATCTTTTCGAGCATGGACAGCCCGTAAAAGATATGCCGGGCATTGACCATCAAAGTGACGGCCAGCGCATAGAGCGGGTTAAAGGCCGCGGTAAAAAAGGTGAGCGCGACATACTGCATTGAGCCCGCAAACACCAGAAAACTGACCAGAAAAGTCCAGCCCGCGCCCAGCCCAATGCTCTGCATCAACACACCGTACGCGACCCCGAGAAAGACAAACCCGGTCAGCACCGGCAAAGTCAGCGGAAAAGCCGCCCGAAAGGCAAGCGCGGCGCTGCTCGTATGTATCATAAGCATTACTCCCTAAGACCCTGTGGACAATACTCAAAACGCCCCCGATCCGGCGGTTTTTCCGATATCCTTCGTCAATTTCCCTTGGAATACACAAAGTATTCCTGCGGGAAATTTCCTTGCCTGGCGAAAAAATCGCTTCGGCTCGTGTACATTTCTCGTTATTGACCACAGGTTCTAAATGGGCGATACGTGATCGATTGCATTTTTCACCTGGGGCAGAGAGATCAGCGCAAGGGTGATGACCACTTCCGGGAGGATAAAGGACAGGTTATAAACAGCCGAGTAGATCGCGACATGCTGCCCTTCCGGCGCAAAACTTGAGAAAAAGATAATGCCGGACGCGAAACTGCCTAGAAAGGCGCAGGCAGCGCCCATTATATACGCAAAGTATAAACCCCATTTGTGGTATCTGAAAAATCCGAACGCGCCGAGCGCGGCCGAGGGCAGCAGATAATCCAGCGCGAACTGTGCCGGGTGGATGATAAACGCGCCCAGGAATATTCGCAGGAACCCGTACGCCAAACCGGCAGTAATCCCGATTTTGGGGCCAAACCAATAGCCGGCCAAAACAATAAACAGCATACTCATGGCCGAGACCGACCCGCCTTGGGGCATGGTGAACAGCCGAATCTGTGACAGGACCAGTGAGAGGGTGACGCAGATGGCGGCAAAGGCCAGTGGGCGAATACTTTTTGACATGAAAATACCTCCTGTAAAATTCCGCGTTCAGGAGGTGCGTCAATGTAAGCGCGCTTGCTTTCCTTCGCCGGCATTATCCGGATCAGGTTCAAAGGGTATTTCTCAGCGTGCCGGCATCTCTGCCAACCGCACCCCTAGCGGATATTAAGTTTAATTAGGATTGTAACAGCAGTGTGAATATTTGTCAAGAGCCCCGGCAGATACAAAGCGCCAGAAAGATAGATGGGCCGGCATATTAGCAGAATTCACGGCTATTTATACACAATAATCATATTCCACTTGAAAGTGTTGATAACGATTGTATTGCATGATACAATTTATTTGGCACAACCTTTGTACCCGCCGTCAAATAAGATAGCTTAAAGGGGAATGATAAATCTCATGCATGTCAAGAATTTGTTTAAGAGCCGCTCAATCACCATGCAAATTGCGAAGGTCGCCATTGTTCTTATTTTGGTGTTTGGCGCTCTTATCAGTGCTTTCACTTACTTTATGTACCGGCAGTCAGCTTTGAACAGCTACACGGCAAAAGCAACGAGCATTGCAATCACCCTGGCCGGCACGATAGACCCGGAACAGTTCGCTGCTTCAATCGCGGGCGATGAGGGGGACGCGTACTGGAGTTCTTTGAGCCAACATGTGGCGGATATCTCTTCCCGGGTGGACGAACTGGCTTATCTTTACATAATCGTACCTTACCGGGGCGGGTTGTTCGCTTATTATGCATCCTCCGCCATACCGGGCGTTTTCATGGAAGTTGAAACCGACGCCGAACTGTATGCGGGCGAAGGGACGTCTGCTCTCCTGGAGAGGCGGCCGGTCGCTACCGGCATTACCGACGCCGGAGAGTGGGGGACGCTGCTCAGCGCGTATGCGCCGATATTCGACCAAAACGGCGCGGTACTCGGGCTGGTTGGTGCCGATATATACGCGGATCAGGTAATCACTGCCACCACCAACATGACACTGGTTATGATCGCTTTTGTATTGGCCGGCGCCGTAGTGATCGGGCTTGTTCTGGTCAGATTCTTAAAGCGGATTACCAGCCCTATACACGATTTAGACGAGTGGCTGCAGTTTACGGGAAGGGATGGCAACATTACATGGACTCCGGAAGAAAGAAAGCTTCTTGAGAAATATGCGAACCGCCCCGATGAAATTGGCGCGATATTCACATCTTACGCCGTGCTTGTTGACTATATGCAGGAGGTGTGCGACGAACTCACCGAAGTTTCGGAAGGCAGGCTGGATTTTGATGTGGCCATACGCTCCGACTATGACCAATTATCCAAGACGCTTGCCAAGACGATGAATGACCTCAACGATATGTTCGGTGAAATCAATACCGCCTCGAGGCAGGTATCTACCGGCTCACAACAAATTGCCGCCGGTGCACAGACGCTGGCCCAAGGCTCGGCTGAGCAGGCCGCCACCGTCGAGCAGCTCTCAGCTTCGACCGCTGAGATCGCCCAAAAAACCAAAATCAACGCAGAGAAAGCCAGCCAGGCCGCTGATCTCGCGATAACCATTAAGGACAATGCCGAAAAAGGCAACCGCCAGATGGATGAGATGGTCAGCGCAGTCGGCGAGATCAGTGACGCCAGCCAAAGCATCAGCAAAGTTATCAAAGTCATTGACGACATCGCGTTCCAGACCAATATTCTCGCGCTCAACGCCGCGGTTGAGGCAGCCAGGGCCGGGCAGCACGGCAAAGGCTTTGCAGTCGTGGCCGACGAAGTTCGCTCACTGGCCGCCAAGAGTGCCGAAGCCGCAAAGGACACAGGCGCATTGATCTCCAACTCGATGGAAAAAGCGGATCAAGGCGTGCACATCGCGCAGGATACCGCCGAGAGTTTAGCCGAAATTGTTTCCGGTATAAACGAGAGCGGTGAGATCATCAGCGAGATTGCAACTGTCTCTGAAGCGCAAACAGCCGGAATCGCACAGATCAACGTCAGCATTGATCAAGTGGCCAGAATTATTCAACAAAATAGCTCTGCCACCGAAGAGAGCGCGGCCGCCTCTGACGAGCTGAATGGGCAAGCCGCCACGCTGGGGAGATTGATCAACCACTTTAAGCTCAAAGAAAGTGCTGGGCCGCAAAGAGGTATGTCTTTCACCAAATCATCAGAATCATTATAGCAGGGCACTTCAAAAGCCGCACTCATTAGCGGGAAAACTGCCACAGCTGCCGGGCTGCTCTGCGTTCGCGGAGCCCGCCCGGCAGTTAGCGGAAACGTTAAAACCGAGCGTCAGCGCCGAAAAAGATTCGCTGCCACAACAGAGAAAAACCCTATAACAAAAGGGTTCCAAAGGGGTTGACGAGTGGCGCAAAATGTGATATACTCGTGTAGTTGCAGACAAGCAGTATTTTCCGGTATTTTTTGCTGGTGTAGCTCAGTTGGTAGAGCAGCTGATTTGTAATCAGCAGGTCGGGGGTTCGAATCCGTCCACCAGCTCCAGCGGCGAACCGCCGCAGCCAATGTCGCGCCCTCACTTTACAAAAGCGTTTGTCTTGTTTTGTGTTCGCGGCTTTGTGTGATTACCGCAGCGTTTATCTTTTGTAGGATTGCCGCGGTATTTTTCTGGGAGATTTCCCGAGTGGCCAAAGGGGGCAGACTGTAAATCTGTTGTCAACGACTTCGGTGGTTCGAATCCACCATCTCCCACCATTAACTTTCAAAGACGAACCCCGATAATCCCCACGATTATCGGGGTTCGCTCTATTGTTTAGCACGGTCTGCACTTCGTCAAACGTCAAGCAGGTGTCGCCGTCCTCGTAGTTGAACGACACAACCAGCTTGTCATCGTAGACATAGACGCTGTTGACGAAGAAGTTGATTAGCCCCTGTCGCTGCTCGATGTCGTCAACGTCAATGTCCGCATACTGGCAAATTCGAAACTTGATTTCCTCTTTGCTGATGGTTGGCCGCTCAATTTTCTCCTTTGCGATTGACAGCAGGAGCGTTTCCTTTTCCTTCTCCAGTTCCTCAAACGTTGCCTTTGTGGTCGGGGTGATAATCCCTTGTTTGATAGCGGTCATCACATTGTCGATTTCGGTTTGTGTTTTCTTTAGCTGGCTTTCCAGCGCGGGGAGGGTGATGTTTTCTTTAAGTTGCACCGCAAAGCAACCATCAACGATGTAGTTCAACACAGGTGCATCGTTGAGCAGTCGCAGAGCGATGTCAACAACGGCGGTTTCGATAAAATCTTTTGGTGTGTGTTTCTTTTTGCACGTTTTGGCTTTCTTAGCGGCGTGACACTGATAGTAGCGATGCGTCTTGCCTGTTCTGCTTGTTGCGCTTGCGCCCGACATGGTGTTGCCGCAAAGCCCACAGAAGATTTTGCCTGTTAGCAGATACTTGTCCTGCACAGGCTTGAAGCTACCCGGTCTGCGCTTGTTCTCAGCCATTCGGCGCTGGCATTTGTCAAATATATCTTGTGCTACAAGTGGCGTAAAAGCGTTCTCGACAATCGTTTCCCTGTAACGATACTCGCCCAAATAGCGGCGGTTGACAAGCAGCTTTGCGATGAACGTATAGGTAATTTCCTTGCCTGTGTTCGTCTTGATGCCTTGTTCGTTCAGCGATGCCACAATGCTCTTAGTGCTTTCGCCGCTTGCATACCGCCGAAAGATGTCAGCAACGATTAAGGCTTTCACAGGGTCGGGTTGAAAATGCCTGTCCTCGTCAATGTAGTAACCATAGGTAAGAACGCCGCCGTTATATTTGCACTTGAGCACATTCTCGGTCATCCCCCGGTTGACTTTCATCGAGAGGTCTTTTATGTAGTAGGCCGAGAAGCCCTCGAATATGCTCTCCATCAACTGCCCTTCGGGGCTATCATCAATTGGCTCGGTGGCCGATATAACGCTCACGCCATTCTTTTTGAGGATGTTCTTGTAGTACACGCTGTCGTATTTATCGCGCGAGAAGCGGTCGAGCTTCCAGACGATTACATAGTCGAAGCCGCCCGCCTTACTATCCGTGACCATCTGCATAAAATCGGGGCGATTGTCGGCTTTCTTGCCGGAGATTGCCCGGTCAATATAATGCTTGACAACAGCATAGCCCTTGCGCTCGGCAAAGGATGTACACTCGCGAATCTGTCCCTCAATGCTTTCTTCCCGCTGATTCTCCGAACTGTATCTGCAATACAGAATTGCTCGACTTTGCATCTACGCTCCCCCCTCCTGCAACATCCTAACCAGCGTATCTTTGAGCCTACCGCTCATAGGATGGTTCGGGTCAAAACACATCTCCACAAACTGGCGAAGCTCTTCGTTGTGCTCCATCTTCTGCTTGATGGCTTCGGGCTGATAATCGTAGAGCTTGCCCTGCGGCTGGTCGGTGCGGCCAAAGAGATAATCCAACGACACATCAAAATAGTCCGCATACCAAAGCAAAGTTTTGGGCGGCGGGAAGGTCTTGTCCGTTTCGTAGCGGTTGATGTTAGACTGA
Organism: Oscillospiraceae bacterium; assembly: GCA_009784625.1. Classification (GTDB taxonomy): domain Bacteria; phylum Bacillota; class Clostridia; order Oscillospirales; family Ruminococcaceae; genus WRAV01. Next base: position 36,867 of record WRBI01000010.1, read on the forward strand.
ACAGTGCCAACTATATCAGCAATTTTGGCTTGCGACAACCCTAGCCCTTCTCGTAGCGCGCGAATCCTCTCCCCGACAATCTGCATAGCGTTCTCCCTTTGAAGTTGATGATGCTATCATAACCCATAATTGCATGATTGTCAACCACTAATTTGCATTATCAAGAATCTTCGCTCTCGTCTTGTTTCTCGGCAAGTCGGATGACAGTATCGTTTTGGCTCTCAACAAAAGCATTTTCACCCTCTTGGTGCGCAGTTTGCAGTATTGTAATCGCATCCGCAACCCGGTTGAACAGCCTATAGTACATGGATTTGTAGTCTGCCATATTTTCGCCCTCCTATAACTAATTACAGTTATATTATACGCCTATCCTCTGTATATTGCAACGGTTTTTCGTTATATAATATACGTGTAGGAGTTAGGAGGGCGTTATGGACATTTTGAGGAAAATCGAGCGGCTGCGAAAAGAGCGCGGCTGGTCTGAATATGAGCTTGCCAAGCAGTCCGGCATACCGCAGACCACCTTGTCATCGCAGCACAGGAAGAGCCATCTGCCGACAATCACGACACTGGAAGCTCTGTGCCGAGCGTTCGGAATTACGATGTCGCAGTTTTTCGCCGACAGCAACGTGCCTGTAGATTTGACGGACGAACAGCGCGAGATGTTCGAGAAGTGGAACGCGCTGGACGACAACCAGAAAAAGGCTCTGCTGCAACTGATGGAGAGTATGTAGTGCTTATCAACATGAACCAATTGATGGAACGCCGCGCCGCCTTGCGGCACTACCCATATCTGCCGTTGTTCTATGCGTTGCCGCAGCCGCTGGTCGTAGCGAGAAAAATGGACAAGTTCCCGCGCAACCCATTTGTGGCAATCTCCGACCCCAAATGGCGCAAGCTATACCACACGCTTGGCTGGCAGGCTGAGGTCGCCGACTTGTGGGCGATTACCGTCTGGCCATATCTCGGTATTCGCGGCGGCATGTCAAACTATTCCATTCGCGACCCATTCGTGCTGCTGATGTATTCGCTCCCCCTGTGGTCGGCGCTGCTCGCTGCCATCGGCATAAATTTGGACAACCTTGCCGGTTGCCCGGACAATGGCGAGATGGCATATCTGACCGAAGCGCAGACAGACCAGCTTTGCGAAAGCATGGCAAAGATGTTCTGGCACGACCCATATACCAAGGCGCAGGCGATTCTGGAAATCGTGAAAGAACACCGGGCACATGAGGACTTTGCTGACCGTAAAAGCACGGTGCGCATTGACTTCCACCGCCGCTATTACCACACCCGCACCAAGAATAAGCATTTACAGCTTGACGATGTGCTTGAGGAAGCTGAGTATGTTCCCGACATAGATACCGACATGGATAACGTCATCGCCACCGGTTGGATACGGAATTTTTACAGATGGCTCGGCAACAAGCGCGACATCGACATTTGCAAGCTGCGGTATATGGGCTACACACACGAGCAAATCGCAGACCATCTCGGTTACAAAAATCCCAGCGGTGTGACCAAGCGGCTCAAGGTAATTGCCGACATTTTAGAGGTGTATGTCGAGTGGCAGCGTGAGTTGGAACAGGACAACAACGCCCCGCCACCGCTCAAGCTGCTCAAGCGCAACGCCTATGCCTACCAACCGAAAGGCAAGCCGAGAGCGAAAGAACTCCGGTACATATCAATCCCATTTGAGTATCAGCCAAAAGCCTTTTGAAAAATATCGTGAGAAATATTTTGCCAATTAAGAACAATTTGAGCATCGTTATGTCGTAATTTATTTAGAGTGGTTGGTTTTGCCGCTCAACAAATTGCGAAGGAGACCGATAAATGTACGAAACTAAGCCAAGCACACAGCTAGACACCATCAACGCCAAGACCCTGCTCGACATGGACGTGCCGCCCACCCACTACATTATTTCAGACCTGCTCCCGGTGGGGTTGCACTTGTTGGCGGGTAGCCCCAAAATCGGCAAGTCATGGCTCGCGCTGTGGCTGTGCAATCAGATTGCGGCGGGCGAAAACGTCTGGCAGTCCGAGACCAAGCAGTGCCCCACCCTCTACCTCTCGCTGGAGGACACGATGGACAGGTTGCATCTTCGCTTGTCCAGTATCACCGAGGATGGTAGCAGCGATTCGTGGTTCGCAACCAATGCCGACACCGGTTCGCTGGTCGAGCAGTTGGAAGCGTTCATCGCGGCGCACCCGGAGGTCGGGCTGATTGTCATCGACACACTCGCTCATGTCCGCGACAACGCCACCAGTAGCTACATGAGTGACTATGAGGAAATGCGCAGGTTCAAGGATCTGGCCGATAAGCATCGGCTGGCTCTTGTGCTTGTCCACCATCTGCGAAAGGATTCGGACAGCGACCCGGTGAACATGGTTAGCGGCACGAGCGGGCTGGTGGGTGCGGTGGATGGCATCTACATCTTGCAGAAAGCTAGACGTGCGAACAACGAAGCTGTATTACACATCACCGGGCGCGATGTATCCGACACGCAGCTCTGCTTGGAGTTCGACCGGGAGGACTGCGTGTGGAAGTTCATTGGGTTTGAGTCCGGCGCAGTCGAGCCGCTGGACGAGAGATTGCTTGCAGCGATTGAGCAAATCTTGATGGGCGACAGCTTCACCGGCACGGCGACCGAGTTGATTGCGGCGATGCAAGCGGTCGATGACAGCATCGAGATTCAGCCGAATCGTCTCACGAGATTGTTGCGGGACAAGGTGCTGACGCTCCAGAAGCGTGGCATCAGTTTCAGCGACAAGCGCACCAACTCTGCGCGTCTGCTCACGCTTGCCCGCACCGAAATCAGTGACGGTGACGATAGCACCCCCGGGGGCAAAGCTATCGTCACCGTCACCACCGAGCCGCCATCGGCGGCCTAATAGCCCGCGGCAGCGCCCACGGGTACTTTCCGCGTAGCGAAAGTACCCTAGTGGGTTACGGTACTTTGAAAAAGCGCCGTAAGACCGCGACCACACCGCATTTGTGCTACATCAGCCGCCCTGTTTGCCGGGGCGGTTTTGTTGCACTTGTGGAAATTTTATCGTCACTCGAAGGAGGGTTTTTATTGCAGAAGATTGACCGATGCTTTGTTCGGAATCAAGGTTACACGCGCAGTAATGTTGGCAACGTGGAGCGACACAACGAGCGAAAGAATCAGCACTATGGCAACGGCGATGTTGTCGCTGAGCGTACCCATTATAATGTACATTTCAAAAAGTGCGAGGGCACATATCTGAGCGAGTTCGACCGGCTGGTCGAGGACGGCACTATCAGCACTTGGAATCTCAAGCGCGACCCGAAGATAGTTTGCGAGATGATATTTGACGTAAACTCGGAATATTTCGAGCGGCGGGGTGGGTATGAGTTCGCCAAGAAGTTCTACGAGGATGCGTACCGCTTCGCGGTGGCCGAGGCAGGCGGCGAGGAGTTTGTGCTGTCGGCGGTCATGCACGCGGACGAGCGTAACAAGGCTTTGTCCGAGCAGCTTGGGCGGGATGTCTACCACTACCACCTACACGTTATGTATATCCCGGTGGTGGACGCGGAAATCCGCTGGACGAAGCGGTGCAAAGACCCGGAGCTGGTTGGCAAGGTCAAGGCTGTTGTGAAGCAGGTCAGCAACAGCAAGAAGTGGAAGTCTGACATTGTTGTCTGCGATGATGGGAAGAAGCAGATTGCTTACTCCTACACCGCGCTACAAGACAGGTTTCATCAGCACGTGGTTGATGCAGGGTACACCGATGTCGAGCGCGGGGAGCGGGGCAGCAGTGCCGAGCACTTGAGCGTGCTTGATTTCAAGATTCAGCAGGATACACAGCGGCTTGCGGCAACGCAAGAGCAAGTGCAACAGGCCATAGGTGAGCTTTCGCGAAAGCAAAGCAAGATTGCTACTGCCGACAAGCTAATCGCCGCCAAGGACAAAAAGCTGGCGAAGCACAAGACTGCTGACGCGGATATTTCGTTTGTCGATACCATCGGCGATAGGCGGGATGTGTTCGGGCGGGTGGTGCTCACAAACGAGGAAGCCAAGAGCCTGCAAAAGTTGGCCAAAGAGGGCGTGGCTGCTCGCGGTGAGATTCATGCTTTGCAGTTCAAGGTGATGCGCTCGAATAATGATTGTTCGCGGGCGGAAAAGGAGCGGGATGATTGGCAGCGGCAGTATCACAGCTTGAACGCGAAGGCTAGGCCGTATCTTGATGTTGAAAGGGTTGCGCCTGAACGAGTGCGGCTTGCGTTGGATGAGGTTATGCGGCAGCATCGGGAATTGGAGCGTGAACGACAGCAGCATCGGCAACAGACACGGCAGCGGAGCAGTTCACTTGCGCGGTGAGCGGCTTCGCTTCTACATTATACCACAAAACTTGAATGGAGGACACACTATTTGAGCAAAAAGTATAACGATTATGGTACAAACATTCCCCGGCATGAGGTTGAGGCGTTGGCGCATTGCCTGCTGCCGGATATTCGTAGATATTTCGACAGTGAGCAGGGCAAGCGGGAGTTTGCGGAGTGGAAGGCGAAGCAAGCGGCAGCAAAGGGGGACAAGCATGATTCGTGAGTTGACAGCAAGTGAGCGCCGGGGTATCCGGCGCTTGGTGCGCGGGTGTGCTAATTTCGATGGTGAGTTTGGGTGCTTGCCGTTGGATGGGGCGTGCTATATGCTAGGCAAGTGGTGGACGGGCGGGTTGTGCAGATATTTTGAAGCTGCGGCGTTGCCGGTGAATTCCACGCTGGAGCGGACGCTCAAGGGAGAGCCGCCAAAGGATATGAAGCCGTGTACTGTTTGTGGCAGGCGTTTCCCGGTGGCGGGACGTAGGGTTTATTGTTCTGGTGGTTGTCGGGCACAGGGGCAACGGGCGGTGGATGCGAAGAGGGCGCGGGAATATCGCCGTAGGTGCAAAGGGTAGCTCGTCACGGTTTAGGCTCCCAAAAAGTGTGTAACTATCAGGGTTTGTGGACATAAAAACGGGGGATAGGCAAATTTGCTTATCCCCCGTTTTTGTTCTTTATTTAGGCAAACGATCATTCCATTGCTGTCGAGCTACGCTTAAGGTGATAGCGTTTTGCCCTTGCAGGCTATCTGGATGAGTGTTTTGAAACAGATCGTTAATCCAGCCACAAGTCGTGCACTGCTCGTTCTCAAGTGCAGGATGCAAAGTATATTGCTCGCAACATGCACAACGAAGCATTGCTAATGGAATGCTTCCCGCGCTTCCTACATCACCCATTGCTACAACTTGAGCAGAGCGCAATTCATCGCTTTCAGCAATGATTGCTTGCACTTCGGCTTTCGTACTCAAGTATTCCATCGTTAACTGGCGAGAGTCTCCACCAGCATAGCTTCCTCGTCCACCCATGGCTTACTCCTCCCTGTTGTTTCAAGATAATCCACGCAAACAATATGTCCTCTCATATCTGGAATTCTGTCACCGTAACAAATTATCGTTGATGGCTCCAATGTCATCATCATCTGATTATAGCCTCTCATAAATGCCCTATCATCCCGCTGGCAGCTAACGGTAGAAACAGCCACAGCACCACCTCTTTGGAGCCCTAAGAAGCAAAAATCAAAACTGTTTTCATCACTCCAATTGACTGTCGGGATAACGTTAAGTCCATAATGCTGCCAATGTGCTCCACAATATCTGCTTTTAGCTATACTTTCTAGCTGTCTAAATCGCGGCATCTCAGGATATAGGCTGTAATCAGGCGTTAAAACGCCTCGATAACGAGCCAAATCCCTTATCTTACTATCTGGGTTTGCATATGCTTGCATAAGCTTATAATCATCCTGAAAGCAATGGACATACTTGTGACAATTCTTTTTGTCACTCAGCTTAGCATCGGTAAATGAAACTAGCTCTACAGAGGTATCGTTTATGACCACAGGGTGAATAATTGGGATACCCCACATATCTTCACCATCGAATTCGTTTCGTAAAAACAGTTTGTCTTGTCGAACGTCTTTGCTCTTGCGTGATTTGCCCACAGCGTCAAAGCCACCTTTCACTTATAAAATGGGGTGGGCAGAGCAATAGGGCGCAACTGCCCTGCCCATTTGAGGCAATCAAATGTAAATCTTGAAAGCCCGTTTCCCATAGTCTCTGGCGTAATAAGTAACACCATTTTTCGTGAAAGATGCTCTAAATATGAAGCGTCGTTTCTTCACTCGGAAAACCCGTGCCTTTCCGACCAAGAATTTCCCCTTGAGTTTTACAGCTATTTGTGGTAGTATTACAATAAAGATTTGTGGATTCAAGGGTCGGGTATAACTTGATCTGAGGTCCCGTATATGAGCGCGGTGGCTTGCCAGAGCCGCCGTTTTCATTTTATTGAGTTCAACTGTGTTTCCGCTGCGGCCTGAGACACCCCACAGCAGATAGCTATTTCTTGCGCGGACATGCCTTTCACTAAGTGCGCGGGTACCATTATCTCGCCAGCCAAACACTTGGCCTGCCATTCTGGATCTCTATAAACTACAACGTTGCCCATCGCACGACAGAGCTTTAGTCCACTCACTTTGATGAGCAATACATGTGCCAACTCATGTATGACGGTCATCCTGTCTCGTTGGTTGCCGCCCATTGCGCCTATGTACACGCTTTCCCTTATACGCACACAATTCCCCACAACGTCATATTCTGCGTGTACGTCAGGAGAAAACTCGTCGTCTGGAGGACACTCAAAGTAAAAGCTTTCGTCACCAATCAAAGCGTGAAAAGCCTCTAAGAAGCGATCAACGGGAAAATATAGGTCTATCTTAAGTCCCATTTGTTCAAGCTGATCACGAATCGATCTTGCATATCCTCTAATCCGATTGCGCGACAGTGGTTCGGACATATAACTCATTAATCCGCCTCCTGTAATGGCCTAGCTTTGAAAAAATCAAGTAACTTGTCGGCTTCTTCAGACGACAATGTGTCAAAACTACGAGCAAATACCAATGCCGCCTTTCTCTGTGGTTGCTCAACCTGGCTCAAGTTCAACTTGATACTCAATACAGACTCTGCCGCAGCCCGTTCAAGCCCTGCCTTTGTTTCTGCGGATAGCTGGTACAATTCCGATAACCTATCCAGCCAATGAGCAGGAATACCCTTTTTGCCGACTTCAACGGCAGATAGAAACGATGGCGTAACCTCTAGTTTTTTTGCCATGTCAAGAAGTATTTCACCACAGTCGATGCGAAGCTTTCTGAGTGCTTTTCCAAATTCTGTAATCATATATAGTCTCCCCTTATCCCTAATACGGCTACTCAGTATTTGTACGGCCAATTGCGATTTGCGGGATATGCATAATTCTACCATACTACAATGACTTTGTCAACCGTTTTAAGGTTTAAATATTTATCTGTTTTTAGTTGAACGATTTAACCCACGCAAGGATGATAGAAGTATTTATGAGATTCCCGAGTGTGCACTTGCTTATTAAGTTCTTGTTGATGAACACAGACCGCCCTCATAAGGCGTTTTTACTCATCTAGTCCTCATTACTATCCCGAAGATTCCTCTGGCAAAAAAGAGTTCGTCTTTGTCCACCAATGCTCCACCAATGCAGTCAAATCCGAACCGGATTATCCCTATGGGTGATGGGTTCGGATTTGTCTTTTGGCTGAAAGATTTAGAGTAAGTATGGTGGCGGCGGTATCGTGCTGATACCGCCGCCACCTTGTTACTGAGCCTTCTCGGCACTCAACCAATGCCCGCTTGCCCTTCCCTCCTCGCTTTCGTGGTATTTCTGGACCTTTGGCAAAAGGCATCGTGCGATAGCCTCGAACTGATAATCTGGCATGTCCAGTATTTGCAGATGGTTTCATTTCAAAACCCTGCAACCGCAGAATATTCTCAAACTGTTGTTTTGTCATAGCTCCGACAATGGCGCGGTCAATTTCCTGTCGGAATACGTTATATCTTGTGGGTTCACCGTTCTTCTCGGCAAGGTAAACCATGCGCGGTGGGCTTTTACCGGAGCTCTCAATCACCGGCAAGCCATTCTCTCCTCTGTACAGCTATCCAAGGGAGAATTCCTGATTCTTTACCACATCGGTGGGCGAAGCGATGTCGGGACGCTGCGCCGCTTCAATTATCTACACCAGCATCTTCGAACATTTCTTCTATCATGTCCGCGAACATAATGTTAAAAGTACAAAACCTATGGCGTTATGCAAATGTTGACAACCCTTGTAAGACACCGGGATATCTGTTAAACTCAGGATATCATCGCATTGCCCAAGCAAAAACAGCTGCGAATCCATTAAGGGGAGAGTGCGCTTTCTTACCCGTTTGTTTGCGGGGCGTCTTGCGCTATGGCTGAAATGAAAAAGATTGGTTTCTTGTTGATGACAATCGCATTTTTCGCGGCCTGCGCCGTTTATCTTCCGGAAAACGACGCGTTCACCGGCCACGAAGGGGCTGGTGATTACGCGATGCCATACAGCGACGGGGATAATCTTGTGCCTGGTGATGAAGACAGCTGCCCCCAAGAAGCTTTTAGGCCGGAACCGATCTTCTTCCCACCGGGTGAGCTGACACTGGAAAATCTGCTCATCATTGCAAACCAGCGCCGCCAGATTGTACATGAACCGGACATGGAGCGAATTTACAGTTGGCTGGACGCGCGGGAACCCATAACCCTGAACGGGGCCGAATTGTTTGGCGGCCAGTATCGAAACGAGCTTTCCAGAGAAGAGGCCGAAGACGATGCGTGGGTTTTGTTCACGCTCTTGCGGCATATTTACGCGGGTTACCACTACTTTGGCGGGGATGACATCTTTCTGCCTTTGCTGCACGATCTGCTCCAAGAGATTGCCGGGCAGGAAAGATGGCCGACCCCCAGCTTTGTTGAACTTGTCAAAAAGCGGCTGGGCGAAGTGATTGTCGACAACCATTTTGTCATAGACGGTTATTCCGGCGACGGCGCCTTTAACGACCCGCACCACACCTTTATTTGGGACACCCCCTTTGATCGAAGTGAGCGGGGACTTTTCAGGCGAGAGACCGGTCTGTACGTCACCGGTGTGCGGGGATACGAGATTGATCAGCTTTTTCGCTTGACTATGAGTGAGGCGGGCGACGTTTATTACGCCCCCATCGTCATGCGCTCAGTTCAGGAGGGGGATCGTTACAGCCTGTACATAACGTTTGAGCACGGTGTACAGCGGGTAGATTTAACGCCAACCCTCTACGAGCGCACACACCCCAGAGGCGCGAGCAGCTCACTCAGGTATCAGAACGAGATACCCATCCTCGACATTCGGTGGATGGCCAACTCCTTTAACTACTACACACATGGCTATCACACGGCGCAATCGCTGCTTGCACATGCCGATTCTTTGCGGGACGCGCCGGTTTTCATCCTGGATCTCCGCTCAAACGAGGGTGGCGCCGCGGCCTTTTCCTATACTTGGCTGTACCGGCTCTTGGGCGAATATGTCCCCTCTAACTTTAACTGGCTGAGCATTTTTGACACAGACTTTGAAATACCGGCGGGGCTGTCTCGCCCAATTAGCTGGTACCGCGGCTTTACCGACCGCGCCGGGCTGGATTTCGCTTACCCGCCTGAGCTTTCTGAGCGTTACCTGCAAAGGGAGCAGATTGCGGACAACATATTTTTTACGCCCCCAGAAGCCCAGGACCGGGTGGTCGCAAACGATCAGTTGATCATTGTGTTAATCGATCGATTTACAAGGTCGGCCGGCGAGATTTTTGCTGATCAGTTTACCAATATTGAGAATACTTTGATCATCGGCCAAAACACATCCGGCTCACTCTTGACCAGCTACAACCGTGCGCTTTACCTGCCGGGTTCCGGTGTGCCGGTGATAATGGGCCGGCATATGCTGGTACATCCGAAAGGCACTTGGCGCGAAGGTGTCGGACTGGCTCCGGACATCTGGGTGACCGGAGACGCGCTAACCGCCGCTTTGGCTTTGCTTGATGTACCTCTATGAGGTATGCCGCTTAAGGCGTGATGACACAAAGCTGAACGCCCGTATTTTGGTGAATTTTGAGCTTTTTATCGGTAGAAACCTCATCTTTTTTTCATAAAATGGCTGCACCGCGGTCAGGCCATAAAATGCAGTTTAATTGATGCTCTATTGGAGTGTTTACGCGACTAAAGTTTTTTCTAAATATCAGCAAGGATATACGCCAAATATTACAATATCACCCAGTTAAATAACTGGGTGATATTATTTTAATTCAAGAGGTTTAGTCAAATGAATTTGTTCATTCAAATCGTTCTTATAAAGGTTTGCCATGACCTACCCCGTAGGCCAAAGCCGGCGGTAATGTCCTGGGGTCATACCCTCCAGTTTTTTGAATTGCCGCGTGAAGTGGCTGATGTTGTCAATCCCAACTGTGTAGGCGATTTCGCTGATAGACATCGTGCTGGTGCGTATAAGATTTTTAGCGTGGCTCATGCGCAGGTAGATGATGTATTCCATCGGCGACTGCCCGATATATCGCTTGAATAGCTTTTGAAGGTAATAGGGGTCGAGATTGAAATGAGCGGCCAGGCGCGCCAGGGTGGTTTTCTCGTTGTAGTGGGACGCTATGTAGTTTCGGATATCGCGAACCATTGGCGGGATATGCTCAGCTTTGTTGCTTGTCCCCACACAGGAAAGGCACTCCATAATAAGTTGTGTGAGCAGGCCGGAAGTTTGCACGTCGAACTCGTATAGATTTTGCTCTGCGCAGAGAGATTTTTTCGCGGCGGTTGAACGGCCCAGCATAGTTTCCATCAGCGCAAGCATTGAACTGCCCTGCGAAAGGGCGCTCACAATCGTACCCGCACCTTGCAGTTTGCGAAAAGTTTCATAATACGGCCTTGCTGTAGCTCCGTAAAAGTGAACCCAAATGATATCCCAGTGACCGATCTGGGGGTCGGTGTAGTAGTTTTGCCAGTTCTGACAATCAATCCAATAAAAGTGGCCGGGGGCGACCGGTTCCCGATGCCCGTCATATTCCAGGATGCCACCGCCGCTCACCGTCAGCTTAATAAGGAACGAGTCCAGTCCCTGGCGAGTCGTGTAATATTTCTTCCCAGCGAAAAAGCGGCCAACTTCTTGCAGGTAAATGAAGTTCGCCTTTGCTGACGCTGTAGTGGCAATCATATTCCAAGTGGAACCGGAGCGAATGTCCAGCTCGTACGCTAAAACCTGCATCGCACACCTCGCTAATACCAAGATAGTGCAAAAACACAACAAGATATGGTGAGATATTCCTGCGTCTGCCACTTATAATAGAAATCACAAGAGCACAAGGGCGTGTACTGTGCAACGTTCACAAAAGCTTCCGCCATAATATGGCACAGTTGCTGAGTGGCAGTCTTGAGGTACACATTACAACGTAATTATACAGTCTGAAAAGGATTGCGTCAAGGGTGAGTGTGTGTAAATCACCACGAGGATAGGAGGCTGAGGATGCCGGAATATGTTTTGGAACTGCGGGGTATCAGCAAGCTTTTTCCGGGAGTGAAAGCGCTGGACGGTGTGGACTTTCAGCTGCGCGCGGGCGAAATCCATGCCTTAATGGGCGAGAATGGCGCGGGAAAATCTACGCTGATTAAAATCATAACCGGCGTACATCAGCCGGATGGCGGCGAAATTTATCTTGACGGCAAGAAAGTGTTATTTAAATCGCCGAGAGACGCCGGCGCGGCGGGGGTGGCGGCGATTTACCAGCATGTCACATCTTACCCACATCTGAGCGTAACAGAAAATATTTTTATGGGGCACGAAAAACGCAAACACGGGCTGATACAATGGGGTGCGATGCACAAAGAGGCGCAGGCGCTGATAGAAACGTTGGATGCCGACTTCAAAGCTATCGACCTTATGGGCCATTTGAGCGTTGCACAGCAGCAGATGGTCGAAATCGCCAAAGCGCTTTCTACAAACGCGCGCATAATCATAATGGACGAACCGACCGCGGCGCTCACCCGAAACGAGGCCAACCGGCTTTATGAAATTACAGACAAGCTGCGGGACGACGGCGCGGCTGTCATATTCATATCGCACCGGTTTGAGGACATGTATCGGCTTGCTTCGCGGGTGACTGTCTATCGCGACTCAAGGTACATATGGACGCGCGATATCGGGGATGTAACCGACGGCGGCCTCATTCACGCAATGGTTGGCCGCGAGCTGAACGAGCTGTTCCCCAAACCGGAAATCGAAGCCGGGGAGGAAGTTCTGCGCGTAGAAGAGCTTTCGTTGTCCGGAGTGTTCAAGGACATCAGCCTGACAGCCAGGCGGGGCGAAATTGTCGGCGTTACCGGACTTGTGGGGGCCGGGCGCACCGAAGTTATGGAAACATTGTTTGGCCTAACCCCGCCCGACAGTGGGAAAATTCACTTGAACGGCAGGAAAGTCAGCATATACTCGCCGAGCGATGCAATGAAGCAGGGGCTGGGGATGCTCACCGAAGACAGGCAGCACAAAGGCCTGATTCTCGACTGGGATATTGGCCGGAACATCACGCTGCCCGAATTATCTCGATTCGCAAAAATGGGTGTGGTGGACGAAAACAGCGAGCGCACTATCGCTAAAGAACTGGCCGAGCGGGTAGACACCAAGGCCAAAACGCTGTTTGACCTTGCAAGCTCGCTTTCAGGCGGCAACCAGCAGAAGGTCGCGGTTGCCCGCTCGCTGACCAGTAAGCTGGATGTACTGATTATGGACGAGCCGACAAAGGGCGTTGATGTAGGCGCAAAGGCCGCGATTTACGAAATCATGGGGGAGCTTGCAAAGCAGGGTATGGCAATCATTATGGTGTCGAGTGAGATGCCCGAGATTTTGGGAATGTGCGACCGCATTTATATTATGTGCGAAGGACGGGTCACCGGCGAGCTGAGCCGGGCCGAGGCGAACGGCGAGCGGATACTTGCGCTGGCAATGAAGAAGGCCGCACAGCAAGCAGGGCAGGAGGTTTCGCAATGAGTGTCGGGCTGAGAAAAATTTTGCGCTCGCGGGAATTTAGCCTTTTCCTTGTGCTGGTGGTGTTGTGCATCGTTATTCAGTCACGCAATCCGCAGTTTTTGACCGCCACTGTAATCGACAGCATCCTGCGCAATTATTCATATACCATCCTCATGGCCACCGGTATGCTTATGGTGCTGCTTGTGGGCGGCATTGACATTTCGGTCGGTTCAACGCTTGCGCTTTCGGGTATGACTTCGGCACTGCTCATGCGGCATGGGGTAATCGAAAGCGCGTTTTTAGCCTATATGGTCAGCTTGGGCGTGGGCATACTGTGCGGGCTGATGGTGGGGCTGGTAATCACCAAAGGCAAGGTACTGCCGATTATCGCCTCACTTGGGTTCATGTACGTTTTCCGTGGCATGACATTCTTCATCTCAGGCGGGCAGTGGGTGGGCATGCAGCATCTGCTGCCTGAGTTTCGCGCGTTTTCACAGGGCGCGGCACTGGGTATAAGCAACCTTTTGTGGATTACGATTGTAGTTTATATCCTTGTATTCATCATGCTTGGGTGGACAAGGACGGGGCGGCAGATTTACGCGGTCGGCTCTAACCCCGAGGCGGCGATGGTCAGCGGCATTCGCTCTGACAACATCAAACTGTTCGTATACGCCTTTAACGGCGCGCTGGCCGGAATTAGCGGGGCGATGTTCGTCGGATTCTACGCTTCGGCGCAAAACAACAGCGCAATGGGGCTGGAGCTGGACATTATAGCGGCCTGCGTAATCGGCGGCGTTAGCCTGAAAGGCGGCCAGGGTACGATACCCGGCGTGCTGCTGGGCGCATTGATGATTGCGGTTATCAACCGCTCGCTCAGCCTTACCGGCATTGACCCATTTTGGCAGCAGGCGCTCAAGGGCGCGGTCATTTTGATTGCGGTCACAACCAACATCCTGGTGCAGCGCAGAGCCACCCGCCTAAGCCTTGCAAGGAGGGAAATCTAAATGACCGGTCAAAGACAAAAGCGCGTCATTGAGCATAACCCGCCCCGCGATTTCAAATCCCGCTTTATGCGGTGGGAATTCTTGCTGCTCGCCCTGTTCTTCGGTGTCGTTATCATGAACGCCAACATGTCGCCTAACTTTTTGGTGGCGCACCACTTGTTCACGAACATCAACACGTTTCTCGTTCGCGGGCTGGTTGCACTGACAATGACATATTGCCTGCTGATGGGCGAAATTGACCTTTCGGTCGGCTCGATTGTAGTGTTCGCCGCCACAACTTTAGGTATTGTGTTCAATGCCACCGGCTCGGTGTTTTTGGGGATGGTAACTGCGCTTGTGGTCGGCGGGCTGTGCGGTGCGTTCAACGGTTTGATTCTCATCAAGTTCAAAGAGCTGCACTCGATGATTGTCACGCTGGGTACAATGATTTTGTTTCGCGGGCTTGCTGAGCGCATCTTGGGGGCAGAAGCAACCGGCGGTATGCGATCGGTCACATGGTTTGCCAACTTGTTTGATGCCCGTATAGGCCCGGTGCCGTATTTTTTCATCTTCTTCTGCGCACTGGCGGCGGCATTTGCGTTTGTCATGCACCGCACCACATTCGGGCGGCATATGTTCGCGATCGGCGCCAACCGCACGGCGGCTGAGTACGCCGGAATCAACGTCAGCAAAACGCGGCTGAAAGTGTTTGCGCTGAGCGGGCTGATCTGCGGCGTGTCTGCGATTATGTTTGCGTCATGGACCGGCTCAATACGCAGCAATGTCGGCGAAGGTTACGAGATTGAAGCGATCGCGATGTGCGTGCTGGGCGGAATGTCTACCGCCGGGGGCAAGGGCTCGCTGCCGGGTGTGTTGATCGCAATATTTACCGTCGGGCTGCTGCAATTCGGCATGAGCCTTATGAATGTCAACCCGCAGACTGTGCGAATCATCATCGGCGCGCTGCTCATTATTGTGGTCACAATGCAAAATATCCGCCGGATTATAGGGAAAAAGATCACACAGGTCAAAGCGTAACGGTGCTGTCCGCCGGGGGCAGAGGTGTCTCGGGCGACAACATAAATCTATGGCATATCAAGTCAAAACAATCAAAAAGGAGAGAAAGTGAATGAAGAAAATTATTGCGCTACTGGTGGTACTTATGATGGTTCTTGCCGCTTGCGGCCCCGGGGCAGCTCCCGCGCCGGCTCCGGCGGCACCGCAGGCACCCGCCGAAGGGCAAGCTGATCCCGCACCCGCGGATGGCGGGGATCTGACATTTGCCATCATCACCAAGTCGGCGGGCAACCCGTTCATGGAGCGCATGGCCAGCGGATTTGAAACGGCCGCCGCCGCAATGGGCATCAACGCCGTCGTTCAGCACCCGGTAGACACAACCGCCGAAGCACAGATCACCGTTATCAACAGCCTTGTCGCGCAAGGCGTTGACGGTATTGCGGTTGCGGCAAACGACCCCAACGCGTTGGAAAGCGCACTGCAAGCAGCCCGTGACCAGGGCATCACAATCGTTACCCTGGACTCGGATACCGCAGGCAGTTCGATGTTTGTAAATCAGGCCGGCGTATTTGAAGTTGCGCAAGTTTTGGTGGATTCGGCTTACGACATGTCCGGTGGCTCCGGCCAATTCGCGGTGCTTTCAGCTACTTCGGTCGCCACCAACCAAAACGCGTGGATTGCGGCGATGGAAGAAATCATCGCGGGCGACTCCCGCTACGCAAACCTTGAGTGGGTCACCACCGTATTCGGCGACGACGAGTTGCAGCGCAGCTTTGACGAGACCCAAAGCCTGCTCATCAACTTCCCCGAGCTTCGCGTTATTGTAGCCCCGACAACTGTTGGCATCATGGCAGCGGCACAGGTTGTCATGCAGCAAGGCAGCGATGTGCTGGTGGCCGGTCTCGGCCTGCCCAGCGAAATGGTCGGCCTGGTCGGCGATGACCTGCCCTGCCCATATATGTACCTGTGGAATCCGATTGAATTGGGCGAAGTCGCGGCATACGCGCTGAACGCGTTCAAGCAGGGCGACACCACCGGCGATGTAGGCCAGAGCTTCACTGCCCCCAACGGCAACACTTTTACCGTTATCGCAGCGGCCCCCGAAGTCGGCATCGTAAACGCGCAAATCATCGTGGGCCTGCCCTTCCGTTTTGACGGCGACAACATCGCCGAGTGGGCGCTGGTCTACTAATGGTCAAAGGATTCAAGATGCAGCTCAACCCCGGTATGGCGCAGGAGTACGAGCTGCGCCACAACGAGTTGTGGCCGGAAATGGCTGACATGATCCACGCCCACGGCGGAAAGAATTACTCAATCTTCCTTGACTCCGGAACGAATGTGCTATACGGGTATATCGAGATCGAGGACGAAGCGCGCTGGAGACAAGGCGCGGACACAGCAATCAACCGCAAGTGGTGGGCGTTTATGGCCGACATTATGCACACAAACCCGGATAACAGCCCGGTAGCGGATGATTTACAACTGATGTTCCATTTAGACTAAAGCTGCGATGTTGCGGCGGGGCTTTGCGCACCGCGCACAGGCCCCGCCGGCATTGCACGCCAAGGAGATACACATATGGACTTGACAGCAATCATTCGCGTTTCAAACAAGTATGGCGCCGACCCCGAACTGGTGCTCGCCGGCGGCGGCAACACGTCAGTAAAGGATCATGACACGCTGTACATCAAGTGCTCAGGCGCGGGCCTTGCAACAATTGACGAAAACGGTTTTGTCCCTGTGGGACGAGCCTTGTTAGATAAAACGCTGACAAAGCAGTATCCGGCGGATGACGCCGGACGAGAAGCCGCTTTTTTACAAGACGTTATGGCGGCACGCAGTATTCCGGGGGAAACTCGGCGCCCCAGCGTTGAGGCGCTATTACATCACCTTTTCCCTCAGCGCTACGTTGTCCACCTGCACCCGGCGCTGATTAACGGCCTAACCTGTGGCAAGGACGGCGAGCACAGGCTGCGCGAATTGTTTGGCGGCAGCGCACTCTGGATTCCGCTCACCCGCCCCGGGCTGGTGCTGGGCAAAGTCTGTCATCAAGCGATGGGCAAGTACTACGCCGAAACCGGACAAAATGCGCAGCTGGTTTTCCTTGAAAACCACGGCATTTTTATTGCGGCGAACACCGAGCAGGAAATCTCCGAAATTTTAGAAGGGGCGGTAGCCAAGCTGAAAAGCGCGGTCGTACAACACCCCGACACGCAGTATTCGCACATACCAGACCCCGCGGCGCTTGCAGAGGTGGTGCGCAAGACCGGGGCATCGCACATAGCGTTTCGCGCTTCTCCGATGCTGCTGAAAATGTTACAAAGCCAAGAGACTGCAAATGACCTGATGCAACCGTTCAGCCCCGACCAAATCGTTTACTGCGGCGTGCGGCCCATATATGTCAGCTCACCAGGCGAGATTGAGCCTGGTGAGCTGCACAGAAAAGTCTTGCTTGTACAAGGGGTTGGCGCGTTCGCTCTGGGGCAGAGCGAAAAAGAAGCCGAAACTGCGGCGCTGTTATTCATTGACGCAGTTAAGATTGCCGTTTACGCGCGAAGCTTTGGCGGCCCACAACCACTGGATGATGATATGATACAGTTTATAGTCTCTTGGGAAGCAGAAAGCTACCGACAAAAAGAGGCGAAGAGATGAGGGAATTGAGATGGAGCGCTACACACAATCAAAGGCCAGGTACCAAGCATTGGGCGTTGACGTGGAGGGTGCGCTGGTCGCGCTGGCGGCAGTGCCGATTAGCATCCACTGTTGGCAGGGGGACGATGTTACCGGGTTTGAAACAGCAGCCGAGGCGCTTTCCGGCGGGATTCAAACCACCGGCAATTACCCCGGCAAGGCTCGCAGCCCCGATGAGTTAATGGCCGATTTCAGCAAGGCAATATCGCTGATCCCCGGCAAAAAACGGCTGAGCTTACACGCCAGCTACGCGCTAACCGGTATAGAACAAGTAGACCGCGACGCGCTGCGCCCCGAACACTTCGCGGGGTGGGTTGACTATGCAAAAAAAGCAGGCATCGGCCTTGATTTCAATCCCACATTCTTCGCGCACCCAATGGTCAAAGATGGGCTTACATTGTCCAGCCCGGACCAAGCCACACGCAAGTTTTGGGTGCGGCACGGCATCGCCTGCCGCCGGATCGCAGCCAGTTTCGCTAAAGAGCTGGGCGGGCAGGCGGTCAACAATCTTTGGATCGCGGACGGCTTTAAGGACACCCCGGCCGACCGGCTTGGGCCGCGCTTGCGCCTGAAAGAGAGCCTGGACGAAATCTACGCCGAAAAGCTGGACGGCGTTGTTGACTGCGTGGAAAGCAAAGTGTTTGGAATCGGACTGGAATCGTACACGGTCGGCTCAAACGAGTTTTACCTTTCCTACGCGGCCACCCACCCCGGTGTGTACAATCTGTTGGACAACGGCCACTATCATCCCACCGAGATGGTCAGCGACAAGCTGTCTGCCCTGCTTTCTTTTTTTGATAAAATACCGCTGCATGTCACGCGCTCGGTGCGGTGGGATTCCGACCACGTAGTGACACTGAACGACGAGCTGCGTGAAATCGCCGGAGAAATTGTGCGGCACGACGCGCTCAACCGCGTCCTCATTGGCCTGGATTTTTTTGATGCTTCAATCAACCGCATCGCGGCCTGGGTAATTGGCGCGCGCAATGTGCAAAAGGCACTGCTGTATGCTCTGTTGCAGCCGCACACCCAAATGAAAACGATGCAGGACAGCGCTGATTTCACCCGCCTGCTGATGACACAGGAAGAACTGAAAACCCTGCCGTTTAGCGATATCTGGGAGCATTACTGCGCGCAGCAATGTGTTCCCGGTGACTCGGAGTGGTACAACACAGTAATGGCTTACGAGAAAGATGTGCTGCTGGCGCGTGGGCAGGGGTGAGAAAATGAACATTTACGGGCGGCAGTACAGCCGTGAGGAATTGCTGAGACATTGCAACACCGATTCACTGTACACAGCGCGCCGGATTGAACTGGCGGATGGGCGCGGGCGCGGGTCACGGATGGTCGAGGTTAAGACCGCGGGCGGCTTGCGCGCACTTCTTGCCGAAGACAAATGCCTTGACATTGTGGCGCTTGAATACAAAGGCGTGAACCTCGGATTCCTAAGCAAGAACGGCATCGTCAACACGCCGGTGTCCAATCCCGAAGTCAACAGCTTTGTCAAGTATTGGCCGGGTGGTTTTCTTTCCACCTGCGGACTGCGCAACACCGGGCCATCCTGTGAAATTGACGGCGAGTTCTTCCCGCTGCATGGGCATATCGGCCTAACGCCCGCCGAAAGCGTAAACACGATGAATGTGTGCATAGACGGCGAAGATACACTGATTATAACCGGAAATATGCGGGAATCAGCGCTGTTCGGCCATTGCCTTGAAATGGAGCGCAGGATCGTTATCCCCGCGGGCGGCGAGTGCGTAACCGTATATGACACCGTACACAACCTATCACCGCACCCCGAGCCGGTGCTGATGCTTTATCACATAAACTTCGGATTTCCATTCTTGAGCGAGGGGCTTGTACTCGACTTTCCCGAAGGCAAAGTGCGCGGGCGCACCGGCTTTGCGGAGCAGCGAATAAGCGAGCACAAAAAAACAACCGCACCCATTGACGGTGAACCGGAAGTTGTGTTCTTCCACACACCGTCCGAGCGCAGCGTAAAGGTCGTGCTTAAAAACGAGCGCCTGGGATTGCAAGCACAGGTGCGCTATGACAGCGAACGGCTGCCGGTTTTGGCGCAGTGGAAGTCGATGCGCGCGGGCGATTACGCGCTGGGCATAGAGCCAGGTACAAGTTTTATCCGTGGGCGCAAAGAAGAGCTGGAAAACGGTTACGACATCGCGCTTCCCGCGTTCGGCCAGATGCAGTTTGGCTTTACGGTAGAATTGAGCGAGATATGAAAGGCAGGTTGCGTATGACGCAGGCTACATTGAAAAAAACCACAGACGCGCTCACAAATTCAAGCGGGAAAATCGCTATGTTCGCGGATGGATTTGTGGATGAAGTGTGGGAAATTATCAGCGAACGAGCGAGCGTAAAAGACTACACGCTGTACACACAAATGGGGCAGTTCGCCAACCGCATTGCCGGCAGCGGCGGCGTGGGGCTGGAGCTTGTAAAGAAACGCCGCGCCTTTGGCGGATTTGCGGCAAACATCGGCTACGCGGCCGGGCGGCTGGGCGTGGACGCCACCCTTGTCGGCGTGTTCGGCAAAGACCGGCTGGATTCCGCCTTTGAGGAAGTGGCCAAAGTTTGCAAAGTGTATTCGATTGACGACCCCGGCGTCACACATGTGTTTGAGTTCGACGATGGCAAAATTTTAATGACACATATGCAAGCAGTGCAAAGCGTAAGATGGAAGAACATTGTAGACGAACTGAGTATAGAAACGGTTGCGAGGCTGCTCACACAGTCGGATATCATCGGCGTCGGGTATATGTCACTGCTGCCCGCGTTTGATGAAATCGTCGAGCAAATTTGCGCGAGCTTGCCGCAAGACGGCAAGGCGCGCCGCTTCTTTTTCGACTTTGCTGACTTCCGCAAGAAAGATGCCGCTTCGCTGCGGCGCACAATGGGGCTGCTCCGCTCACACAACGCCAATTACCCGATGATGCTGAGCGTCAATGAACACGAAGCGGCGGCACTGTTCAGGATGCACAAACAAACGCTGGACAATACCGGCCGCCCAATCGCCGAGAAAGCAGAATATGTCCGGCAGGAAATTGGTTTTGATGAGCTGATAATCCACGCGCCGACTTATGCGGTGGCTGCGGCTGCCGGAGAGATGCCCGCGTTCACACAAAGTGTATTCTGCGAAAAGCCGCTGAGAACCGCCGGTGCCGGCGATACATTCAACGGCGGATACATAGCGGCGCACCTCGCCGGGCTGGACATCACCGAGCGCCTGCAGGCAGCAAACGCGGCAGTGGGGTACTTTTTGAGGAATGCCGCTTTCCCTGATAAGGAAAATTTGACTGCGCAGTTGAATGTGTAACGGCTAAGATTTACCGGTAATACGTGTGGATGAACAAAACGCCCGGTCCTTAGCGGCGGCAAAGATTGGGCACCGGGTACTGGAACCGGTGTACTGCACGCGCCGCTAGGCTGGTTGTTTTGCAGCCAATCCCGGCATTTTTCCGATGTGATATGAGTCATGTACCGGCGAAGTGTAAACTGTGTTCAGCATTAGCCAGTGTTTTCAACAGGTTTATTAATAGCCCTCAAACCCAAAAGGCATGATTCAATACTATTTCATTGCCCGCAATCGCGAAATGATAGCGGTGCTCACTTGCATTTCACTTCAGAAATAGCTATAATTAATAAAGCTTATTTGATTTTGTAATGGAGGGTACTCATGGACTTCCGGCAGATTGAAGCGTTTGTAGCCGTTGCACAAACAGCCGGTTTCTCGGCGGCGGCAGAGCATCTGCATATCTCTCAGCCTTCTGTTAGTGCGTATGTTGCCACCCTTGAACGTGAGCTGGGACATTCGCTCATTAACCGTTCAACGAAAACGCTCACGCTTGCAGGTGAGCGTTTTTTTGAAAGCGCACAGAGGATGCTTGCGCTGCGACAAGGGGCTATCGAAGCATTGCGGGGACTGAATGGGGAAGTGCGGGGAAAAGTGAGCGTTTTAGCTTCGAGCGTCCCTGCGTTGTATATCCTGCCGGCGCTGCTCGCCGGCTTTCACCGTATTTACCCTGACGTAACCTTTGATGTTCGCGCCGCAGACACCGCCGAAGTTGTGATCGGAGTCGCCGCTCATAAAGCGGATATTGGTTTCGCCGGGAGCGCGGTGCAAGAAAGCAAATGTGACTTCGTCCCTTTCGTTGATGAGCGGTTGGTGCTGATTGCCCCCAGGGACAGTGTGCTGTGCGCAGACAAGCTCTACTCACTTGACGAAGTGTTGCACAAGCAAGGCTTTATCGGGCGGGAGCGCGGCTCGGGTACACGGGCGGAATATGAGAAATTCTTCGCCCAACAAAACATATCGACGGACAAAATCCGCACTGTTGTAAGCGTGGACAGTACACAGGCAATTATAAATGCGGTGCGCTGCGGATTGGGAGTAGCCATCGTCTCGCAGCTCGCGGCGGCCGAAAGCCTTGAGCGCGGCGAAGTCAAATCTATCCAGTTGCAGTGCGAGCTATCGGCGCGCAAAATCTACATTGTGACAAACCGCACCGTAACGCATTCACACTTGACCAGGCTGTTGCTTGAGCATATCCAAGGGGGATAGCATGGAAAAAGCCGGAGTTGCGTTCATCTAATTCAATTTACTATCAGAAATTTTGATATATTCAATTATGATTATAAATAATCGATATTGCAATCTCGTATAATGTCATATAAAATGGTGGGGTATGAAATTTGAAAATTATTACAAAGGAGCCATAATATGAGGAAGAACGCCCAAAAACTCCCCGCCATTTTGTGTGCAGCAATGATAATGACAGCGATGATTGGTTGTGCCGGACAGTCTGCCGCGCCGCCGCCCGCGCCTGGAACACAGGTTCCACAACAGCCGGCAGAACAGGCCACAATCATAGAGCCAACTCAAATTCTATTCGATGGCTCATCGACTTTAGCGCCTGTTATAGCAACGATCGCCGCCGAGCTTGAAGAACAATCCGATCAGCCGATTGAGGTTTTTGTATCCTCGGGCGGTTCTGGTCAGGGTGTAAGTGCGATTATTGACCAAACTGCAAACTTCGGTATGCTGGCAAGAGAAGCTAGAGATTCCGAAAAAGAGCAAATCCCGGATTTTCAAGAATATCTGGTGGGCATTGACGCGCTTACGGTATCCATCAATCCCGAAAACCCGCTGGCTGCTATGCGTGATGGTTTAACTACCGAAGAGATTGTCCGTATATTTTCGGGCGAGTACGCAACGTGGCAAGATTTCGACCCCGCTTTGCCCGGTGAAGAAATTGTTGTTGTAGTCAGGGACATCGGCGGCGGCGCTCATGAAGTTTTTCAAACCAATATTATGGGTGATGTTGAAGTAAGGGCAGATGCCATACAAGCGCCGTCTATGGGCGCGCTTGTCAGCCGCATCATCGAAAACAGGAACGCCATCGGCTATGCGTCGTTCGGTGTATCTTACCAAAGCCGGCAGGATCTGGCTTTCATGGAAATAGATGGTGTTGAGCCGACTATTGAAAACATACTGAACGGCAGTTATCTAATACAACGGCCGCTTATCCTCATTCGTTCCGGTCAGCCAACGCAAGCCGAGCAATACTTCCTCGACGCGATTTTTAGCGACTTGGGGCAGAGTATAATCGATGAGATCGGCTTCATTCCAATAAGCTAGGGGCGCACAGTGAAAGATAAAGCGGTTTTGTATTTATTGGCGTCCGTATCACTGATCACCCCGGCGATCTTTATAGTTATATTGGTGCATGTATTTTACGAAGCCATGCCGGCGGCTACCGGACTTGGAATGTTATTGTTTGACAGCGAAGGCATTTGGCGCCCTTTTGGCCAAACGCCTTCTTTTAGTATCCTCAACATAATCTTAACCACTGTATATGTAGCGCTGCTGGCGGTGGGGATTGCCGCACCAATTGGCGGTATGGCCGCGATTTTTCTCAACTATTACACCGGGCGGCGGACAGCGAGGATTACGCTGGCTTTTGTTGACTTGCTGGCGGGTGTACCGTCTGTTATTTATGGGTTTATTGGCCTGCTGGTCGTGGTTAGGAACTTTGAACGCATTTTTAACATGTCGGCGGGCGAGTCTGTTTTGGCTGCGGGCGTTGTGCTCAGTGTTATGTTGCTGCCGTATATTATTTCCACATACAGTGAATCCATCGAAAAAGCCAAAAGCAAATACGATACCGCTTCGATGGCTCTTGGAATATCAGCTGAATACTCTGTGCTTAAAGTGATTATCCCTATTACAAAACGCGGTGCCGCGGCCGCGGTGGTATCCGCTTTTGGCCGGGCCTCCAGCGAAACGATTGCGGTGATGATGGTCATTGGCAACGCGCCCATTTTTCCGCGTCTCCTGGGCAGGGGGCAAACCATTTCCGGTCTTACCGCTCTTGAAATCTCCGGCGCGGAAGTAGGCAGCCTGCACGCTTCGGCCATTTACGCAGCCAACTTGATCATGATGTTGACACTAAGCGTCATTTTGCTCACAGCCTATCTTTTGAGGAGGAAGTTGTTGAGCGAATATGAAAAAATATAAGAGCACTTTGTTTAAAGCAATCGCATGGCTTTGTGGGGGATTTGTAATTTCGGCGACTCTTTTTGTATTTGGATACATACTCTACCACGGGGCTTTGAATATAACCTGGAATTTTGTTTTTGACAGACCGAGAGGGGTCCCTATCGGAACGCAGGGAGGCGTTTTTCCGGCTGTAACGGGAACTGTACTTTTGGGGGCGTTGTCTGGTTTAATAGCCGGAGTCTTAGGGAGTATCACCACGGTTTTCCTGGCTTTTTATTGCCGCAACAAGTATCTTGGGGGTATAATCAGAGCTGCTGTATACTTATTATCCGGGATGTCGTCTATCCTTTTTGGGCTTGTGGGCTATTCTATCCTGCTAAATATACTGGGACTTCCCCGCTCACTGCTTGCCGCCGGCATAACCGTTGCGGTTATGATACTGCCGTATATTACAATCAGAGTGATAAAGCTATTCGAAGAGGATTCGGCCGAAGTGCTCCACGCTTCGCTGGCTCTGGGGGTCTCCAAAACCTATATGCTTCGCAAGCTGATTTTGCCAAACTACTCTATCAACATCTTGACGTCAATCACCCTGGGTGTGGCTTACGGGATAGGCGCTGCGGCTCCGGTTATGCTGACAGGCGCTGTGCTCAACGCCCCCACCCCACAGCACGTTACGCATCCGTTTATGTCTTTGTCTTACCATTTGCTCATCTTGGTGAGCGAAGGCATTTCGCTGACAAACGCTTATGCGTCGGCTTTTTTACTGATGATTATTCTGCTGGCTCTCAATTTGATTTGCAGAGGGCTGGAATACTTTAAGAAAAGGGGTGGTTAAAATTATCACCACAAAAGATTTGCAGGTTTCTTACCCAAACAAACAAGTCTTGAAAAACATTTGCTGCGAAATACCCAAAAACAAAATAACCGCCATAATAGGCTCGTCGGGTTGTGGCAAAACCACTTTTCTCAAAAGCATAAACCGCATAGTGGAAGAAGAGGGCGGCAGACTGTCCGGCGACATTTTTATTCATGGTAAACGCATAAGCGAAATACCCAAAGAAGTATTGCGCAAGCAAGTAGGGCTGGTTTTTCAGTCCCCTTTGGTTTTTCCGTTTAGTGTGGAAAAAAACATGCTGTACCCGCTTAATTATCACTTTAACTTTAGTAAAATCGAGCAAAAAAATAGAGTGAAGCATTCCTTACAATTGACAGGATTATATGAAGAGATAAAACAAGATTTGACAATTGCTGCACACAAGCTGTCCGGCGGACAAAAGCAGCGGCTTTCGATAGCCCGTTGCTTGTGTATAGAACCATCGGTACTTATGCTGGACGAGCCATGTTCCGCACTGGATATGAAAAACACTATTTATATTGAAAAACTGTTGGTTGAGCTAAAAGAATCCGTCACTGTAGTTATCGTAACGCATAACCTGTCTCAGGCAAAACGGATTGCCGATTATGTAATATATATGGAAAACGGTGAATTAATCGAGGCTGATGATTACGCAATTTTTTCTAGGGTCTGTTGACATTAAGCGAATGTATCAACGATGAAAGCGAAGAAAATAAAGGTAATGAACATGATGTCCAGCTTGTCGTAGCGAGTAAAAATGCGACGGAAGCGCTTTATTCTGCG
>WRBI01000011.1 GCA_009784625.1 Oscillospiraceae bacterium
CACGACCAAAAAAGTAACCAAAAAGGCCGCTTAAGGGGGGCAGGGGGCACGCCCCCAGCTGGCCCCCCTTAAGAATCCCCCGCACCCCCCGATAAAACTCGCTAACATTAGTCTCACCCGGTAAGTCGCGCACGATGCTTCGCATCGGTCGCGTGACGTCGCAAGTCTACAGAGTCCGGGCTGCCCGCTCTCGCGGGATCGCCCTTTGGTTGTGGTATTGGCGGCGTTTGCCCGCTGGGTGTTCCGCTGATTGACAAGCGGCGTTGCCGCTTGTCCCATCTATAAGGCAATCGCCAGATTGCCAACAGGGGGATTCTTAAGGGGGATAAGGCACAGAGTGCCGCCCCCCTTAAGCGGCGTTTTGGTTACTTTGGGGCCGAGGCCAAAGTAACCCCTGGGTATGGGGCGGGCAGCGCCCATTCCAATTCCATCGGAGATTCCGATAAAAAGTCCTTAAAGCCCGAAAGGCAAGGGCATCGGAGATTCATTGAAGTCCTTCAAGCCCGAAAGGCAAGGAATCAAAGACACATTAAAACCCCACACGACCAAAAGTGAGAGAGGGTGTTTGAAGGATGGAGCGAATACACCAAGCAAACATCTGCCCATACTGTGAACGCGAGATGGAAAATGGCAGAGTGCGGCATACCCGACAATACCTGTTCGACAACCTGGAGTGGTTCCCGGAAAGCGAGTTCGAAAAAAAGGGACTGCGCGCAGCGCTCGACCGCAAGCGCTTACCGCTCGAACCGGGTGCAAAAGGTTTTTACTATGACTGCTACCGCTGCGCGGACTGCCGAAAAGTGTTCTGTGAGTTCTCGACTTAACGCGGGGGGAGCGTCAAGATGTTTGTAGATATCAAAGCTGAGATGAATACGCCTACCGTCCGAAAAATTATCGCTTACGCCGCCCTTGACGGCAGTCCGGCCGGTGTGGCCAAAGAGGTGCAAACCTACCAACAAAGTCCGGCGCTTAACTTTTACGCATGGGTCGAAGATGGAACGGTCATCGGTATTTGCGGCTACGAGATACACGAGGACCACATTGAAGTGCACTTGATTAGCGTTGACAAACAAGCGCGCGGCCGTAGGGTTGGTAGTGCTATAATCAAAGCATTGCGAGACCGGTACCGCCAAGAAATCCGGCTTGAAACGGTGGATGAGGCGGTCGGGTTCTACCAAAAGATCGGCTTTATGACACGAGAATTTCCAGACCCAACATTCAACAGAAAGTATCGCTGTACCTTGATGCCATAACGCCAAATCAGCCCCCCAAGGCGGGAGGCCGATTGGCTGGAGAGAGCTTTTGCCGGTTTTACCGGCGGTGTCGACAAATCGCCGTTACTGCTTAAATGTGACGCAGATGGTATCGGCGGAGGAGGAAGCATACTGGGGGCCAACCTTGATCTGGTTGGCGGTGCAATGCCGCTGGTCATTGTTGTATGCGCAGTTGGTCACATCGCAGACAATGCGGCCCTCTTTCGCGTTATAGCTCTCATTATCATCATATTTAAAATTCATCATTAACACTCCTTTCGACATTATTTTGTGCGAAAGTGGTGAAATCATACACTTGTTAAAATTGGAAATCATAGCCAGAAATGTAAGGTGAAAAATGTCAATATACGCAATCGGTGACCTGCATCTGTCGGTGGCCGCAAAAAAACCAATGGATATCTTCGACGGGTGGGAGAACCACGCCGAGAAGCTGATCGAAAACTGGAAAGCAAAAATAGGGCCGGAAGACACGGTTGTTCTGGCCGGCGACACATCCTGGGGGATGGATTTGGCGCAGGCGGCGGCCGATTTTCGCCTGCTCGAAAAGCTGCCCGGCCAAAAGATACTGCTTAAAGGCAACCACGACTACTGGTGGACGTCCATGGCCAAGATGACCGCCATGCTTGAAAGCTACGGATTTGAGACGCTCCGCTTTTTGCACAACAATAGTTATTATATTGAGGGGGCGCACATCTGCGGCTCGCGCGGATGGATTTTTGAAAACGGCCAGCCATTTGACGAAAAGATGATCCGGCGGGAGGGGCTGCGAATCGAGGCGTCACTCCAAAGCCGGGGGAATCAGCAGAGTGAGACCATTTTGTTCCTGCATTATCCGCCCATCTACGCCGGTCAGACACTGGAGGCATACATCAAGCTGATGCAAAAATACGGGGTAAGCCGCTGCCTGTACGGCCATATACACAGCCAGGGCCACAAATACGCGGTCGAAGGCGAGTGCCGCGGAATAACGTTTCATATGATTTCGGCCGACTACCTGGCGTTCGACCCGCTGCTTGTCAAGAAATAACGCACACTGCCAACGGCATAGACGCACCAAAATCCGGGCATATTTTCGAGGATGAAGATGCGCCCGGCCCTCTAATAGGCCCGGCGACTTTGCCCGCTTGACAAAAAATATTCATTGAGATGGTGCGTTTTATCAAACTTTGTGATATAATACCTTAGTTATGGAAGAGGAAAGAAACAGGAGGGTTTAGCAATGAGCATCACTTCCACCAAAAAAACAGAGACAAATGTTGTGGAAATGGAAATTGCGGTAAGCGCACAGGAACTGAAAGAAGCAGTCGACAAGGTATACAAGCGCAAGGCGAAGACGATCAGCGTCCCCGGCTTTCGCAAAGGCAAGGCGCCCAAGTCTGTCATCGAGCGGATGTACGGCGAAGGCGTGTTCATAGAAGACGCCGTTAACGACCTTTATCCCAAAGCCTATAGCAAGGCGTTGGAAGAATCGGATATCGAGCCGGTTGACCACGCGGATATCGAAATTTTAAGCGTGGACAAAGAAACCGGATTCACATTTAAAGCAACCATCACCGTCAAGCCCGAGATCACCCTGGGCGAATACAAAGGGATTGCGGTGACCAAGACGCTGTACAAAGTTGAGGACAGCGAAATTGAAGCCGAAATTACAAAGATGCGTGAGCGCGGCGCCCGCATTGTGAGCGTTGAAGACCGTCCGGTCAAATCGGGCGATTCAACCATCATCGATTTTGAGGGTTTTGTGGACGGCGTTGCCTTTGATGGCGGCAAAGCCGAAGGCCACAAGCTGGAAATCGGTTCTAAATCCTTTATCGAGGGATTTGAAGACCAGATCGTCGGCCATAATATCGGGGACGAGTTTGATGTGAACGTCACCTTCCCCGAAGAGTACCACGCCGAAGAGCTGAAAGGCAAACCGGCTGTCTTTAAGATCAAGCTGCACGAGATCCAAGAGAAACAGCTGCCCGAGATCGACGACGAGCTTGCCAAAGACGTCAGCGAGTTCGACACCATCGATGCGTTGCGCGCAGACATCCGCACAAAGATGCAGGAGGCCAAAGACCGCAGGTCGACCGACGAGTACGAGACAGCCATTGTGGACGCGGTGGTCGCGGGCATCAAGGGCGAGATTCCGCCGGTTATGTTCGAGAACAAGACAACCGAGCTGGTGCAGGAATTCGGCTACCGGCTGCAGTCCCAGGGAATGAACCTCGAAACCTACCTGCAATACACCGGCAGCAATATGGAAGCTTTCCGCGAATCTTTTGCCGAGCGGTCCGAGCGCCAGGTCAAGATGCGCCTTGCCCTGGAGGCAATCGCGGCCAAAGAAGGTCTGACCGCCACCGATGAGGATACCGAGGCCGAGTATACCCGCCTGGCCGAAGCTTACAAGATCGATGTTGAGAAAGCCAAAGGATTCATACATCCCAAAGACCTCAAAGAAGACATCGCCTGCAACAAGGCCATCGACTTCCTCAAAGAGCAGGCGGTTATCACCGAAATAGAGGAAGCCAAAGAAACAGCGCCGGCCAAAGAGCCCAAGGCCGCCAAAAAGGCCGAACCGAAACCCAAAGCAGAGAAGAAGCCGAAAGCCGAAAAGAAGCCGGCAAAAAAGGCTGAAGAAAAAGCCGAAGAATAACAATAGTGGAGGTGTACGCATAATATGGCATTGGTACCAATGGTTGTTGAGCAGACCAACAGGGGCGAGCGGAGCTATGATATCTTTTCCCGCTTGCTCAACGATCGGATCATCATGCTCTGTGACGAGGTAAATGACGTAACCGCCAGTTTGGTTGTCGCCCAGATGCTCTATCTTGAGGGTGTGGATCAGGACAAGGACATCAATCTCTACATCAACAGCCCCGGCGGCTCAATCACGGCCGGGATGGCGATTTACGACACCATGAACTACCTCAAGTGCGATGTGTCGACCATCTGCATCGGGATGGCGGCATCCATGGGCGCGTTCCTGCTCAGCTCGGGCGCCAAAGGCAAGCGGATGGCCACCCCGCACGCAGAGATTATGATTCACCAGCCAATGGGCGGAACCCGGGGACAAGCGTCCGATATCAAGATTCACGCCGAGCGGATTCTGCGCACCCGCAACATTCTGAACACCCTGATGGCCGAACAGACCGGCCAGCCGCTGAGTGTAATCGAAGCGGACACCGACCGCGACTACTTTATGCAGGCCGAAGAGGCCCTGAAGTACGGGATTATTGACAAAGTCTTGTTAAAGCGGTAAACTGATAGCATCGCTATGACCGGCATCCCCTTATTGTGAAAGGATTTTTCGCTATGTCCAAATCCAACGACAATCGAATCTTGCGCTGTTCGTTCTGCGGGAAAATGCAGGACGAAGTGGGCCGGATGATCGCGGGGCCGGGTGTTTGCATTTGCGACGAGTGCATCGACCTTTGCCAAAGTGTGCTGGACGGCGAAGACCCTTACGAGTCCGCGCCGCGAAGTGAGCGCCAGAACCATTCGGCCAAGCCCCAAGGGGTATCCATCCTACAGCCCAAAGAGATGAAGAAGGTACTCGACCAATATGTCATCGGGCAGGACAGGGCAAAAAAAGCGCTGTCCATCGCCGTTTACAACCATTACAAGCGGATATTCTCGGACGATGAAAGCGAGGTCGAGCTGCAAAAGAGCAACATCCTTCTCCTTGGGCCGACCGGTGTGGGCAAGACCATGCTGGCTCAAACGCTGGCCAAAGTGTTGGGCGTGCCTTTCGCCATCGCCGACGCCACCACATTGACCGAAGCCGGTTATGTCGGTGAGGATGTCGAGAACATCCTGCTCCGTCTGATTCAGGCGGCCGACTTCGATGTCGAGCGGGCCGAGCGCGGGATCATCTATGTGGACGAGATCGACAAGATCGCACGCAAGTCCGAAAATGCATCCATCACCCGGGACGTTTCGGGAGAAGGGGTGCAACAGGCGTTGCTTAAAATCCTGGAGGGGACGGTATCCAACGTGCCGCCCAACGGCGGGCGCAAGCACCCTAACCAGGAATTTATCCGGATTGACACATCCAACATCCTGTTTATTTGCGGCGGTGCGTTTGACGGGATCGAAAAGCTGGTTGACAAACGGCTGCACACAACCACACTGGGTTTTGGCGCACAGTTCACCGACAAAAAAGAAAAAGAGATGAACGCGCTTCTCTCCCAGGCTGAGCCGCATGATCTGGTCAAATACGGCCTGATTCCAGAGCTGGTCGGGCGAATCCCGGTCATCACCACCCTTGAGTCGCTGGATGAAGCGCAGCTGATCAAAATCCTCACCCAGCCAAAGAACTCGATCGTCAAGCAGTACCAACGGCTGCTTGACATGGACGATGTCAGCCTGACCTTTAGCCAGGATGCGCTGGAAGAGATCGCAAGAATTGCCATAAAGCGCAAAACCGGGGCGAGAGGGCTTCGCTCAATTATGGAAAGTGTGCTCGAAGACGTAATGTACAACACCCCGTCTGACCACACAATCGAGCGTGTTGAGATCACCCGCGATACCGTCTTAAAACTGGGCAATCCGCTGATTTCTTACGACCCCGGCCGAAAGCCGAAACAGCTCAAGCTGACCGCCGCGCCCAACAAGCGCCGCACATCACCGCGCACCAAGCCTTCGGCGTAGTGATGGATCGTGAATTTGCATTTTCAGCACAGTAAATAACGGGGGATAGGGACGAAATAACTTACTCTATATCTGTCGAAGATATAGAGATGCGCCCTGCGCTTGTTGCGCAGGGCGTGTTGTCTATATACGCCTATCTTGTCAAATATCGGCAAGTATGTGATGCGTTTATGTGCAAAGAGTGACAGTTCCCTGAATCTTGGCCGGACTGCCTTGCAATGCATCAGCACAGGCGCTATAATTGTAATATAATGAAAAAACTACAATATCCACTGCAAAGGGGAGATTACATGAAAAAGACACTCGAAAGCTCAACTGTACGTCTGCCGCTGCTGGCTATGCGCGGGATGGTTCTCTTCCCTCAAATGGTACTACATTTTGATGTCGGCAGAGATAAATCGATTTACGCGCTCAACGAGGCGATGGGCCGGGACCGAATGATCTTTTTGTCCGCGCAAAAAGATATCCGGGATGAAGACCCGGACGGGGACGGGATTTACGAAATTGGGGTGGTCGGCGAAGTCAAGCAGATCATCAAATCCAATGACCATTTACGGGTTCTGGTTGAGGGGCGGTATCGCGCTAAATCGGTCGAGTTGATCGACAAAGGCGATTTCTTTGAGGCTTGCCTTGAAGAATACCCGCTTAAATCGAACAAAGGCGCGAGCAAAAAGATGACGGATGCGCTGATGCGCACGGTCAAAGACCTTTTTCAAGAGTACGGGATGATGACCCCGCGGATGAGCAAAGACTTGACCTTTAACGCGATGGCTGCCGATGACCCCGTCTTTTTATCCGAATACATAGCGGCCAACATGCCGATCCACACCGAAGACAAACAGGTTATCCTCGAAGAAAGCAGCGTCACCCGCCGGCTTCGCCTGCTTGTGCGGATTTTGGAAGAAGAAAACGATATACTAAGCCTAGAGCAGGAAATCCACGAGAAAGTGCGGGGACAAATCGACACCAACCAGCGGGAGTATTACCTGCGTGAGCAGATAAAAGCAATCTCGGCCGAGCTTGGGGACGGTGAAAACGCGCAGGAAGACATTTACGAATACCATATGCGGATCGATGAGCTGATCGAAGATGACGAGACCGCTGAAAAACTGCACAAAGAGGCCGATCGGCTCAGTAAGATGCCTTACACCTCCCACGAAGCCGGTGTGATTAAAAGCTATCTGGACAATGTACTCGAGCTGCCGTGGGGCAAGTTCACCAAGGACAAGATCGACATTGACAAAGCGGAAAAACAATTAAACCGCGACCACTACGGGATGGAAAAAGTCAAAGAGAGAATCCTTGAGCAGATGTCTGTCCGCGCGCTTGCGCCCGATATCAAGGGGCAGATCATCTGTCTGGCCGGCCCGCCGGGCGTTGGCAAAACCTCGGTGGCAAAGTCAATCGCAAAATCGATGGGCAGAAAGTATGTCCGGCTGTCATTGGGCGGGGTGCGGGATGAAAGCGATATCCGCGGCCACCGAAAAACTTACATCGGCGCAATGCCCGGCCGGATTATGGCCGCCCTCAAGCAGTCGGGGTCGTCAAACCCGCTCATGCTGCTTGACGAAGTGGATAAACTGGGCAACGACTTCCGGGGGGATCCATCCTCCGCGTTGCTTGAAGTGCTGGACAGTGAGCAGAACTACGCGTTTCGCGACCATTATCTTGAAGTCCCGTTTGATTTGAGCAAAGTGATGTTTATCGCCACCGCCAACAGCTTGGGGAATGTCCCCCGGCCATTGCTTGACCGGATGGAAGTCATTCATTTGACCAGCTACACCCGGGAAGAAAAGCTTCAGATCGCTAAAAAACACCTAACCCCCAAACAGATGAAGCGGCATGGGCTGAACGCGAAGACCTTTAAACTGCAAACCGGCGGGATTTACTCGCTGATTGATTCCTACACCCGGGAGGCCGGGGTGCGCGGGCTTGAGCGGGAAATTGCGTCCCTATGCCGAAAAGCGGCCAAACGGCTGGTCTCCGGCCAGGAGGAAGCCGTGAACGTCAGCTCCAAGAACATCACGCAGTTTTTGGGCGGGCAGAAGTATAAAAAAGATATCCTGGCCGAGAAAGACGAGATCGGTCTGGCTAACGGTCTGGCCTGGACTTCGGTGGGCGGCGAGATGCTGCAAATTGAGGTGGCCGTTCTGGAGGGGAGCGGCAAAACAGTGCTGACCGGCAGTTTGGGCGAAGTGATGAAAGAAAGCGCACAGGCCGCGATCAGCTATATCCGCATCTGCACCGAAAAGTACGGGATCGAAAAAGACTTCCACAAGACCAGGGATATCCACATCCATCTGCCTGAGGGCGCGGTACCCAAAGACGGCCCCTCAGCGGGGATTACGCTGTGTACCGCACTGCTTTCGGCGCTTTCGGGGATACCGGTGCGGGCCGACGTCGCTATGACCGGCGAGATGAGCCTGCGCGGGCGGGTTCTGCCAATCGGCGGGCTGAAAGAAAAGGCGATGGCCGCCTACCGCTACGGGATAAAGACGGTGATCATCCCCGAAGAGAACGTGGTAGATCTAGAAGAAGTGGACGACGCGGTCAAACAGGGGATTCAATTTGTTTCCGCAAGCCACGTCAAGCAAGTGCTGGATGTCGCGCTAACCCGCAAGTTTGCCCCCCGCCACGAAATCGCCCCGCCGCCCATCAAATACTCTGAGGAGCAGGCGGCCGACGTAGCGATCACTATTAACTAACAAAGGTACATCAATGAATTTTCACAATATCCAGTTCGAGACCTCGTTTGGGTTTCGCGAGCAGCTGCCATTTTCCGATATGCCCGAAATTGCTTTTTGCGGCCGGTCGAATGTGGGCAAAAGCTCGACGATTAACAAAATCTTTAACCGCAAGCAACTGGCGCGGGTCAGCTCAATGCCGGGCAAGACGGTCACCATCAACTTCTTTACCCTGGAGGGTGTGCGGTTCGCCGACCTTCCGGGGTACGGTTATGCCAAGGTGTCCAAATCCGAAAAGGCGCGGTGGGGCGACTTGATGGAGGCCTACTTTACCTCCGGGCGGAACTTGCGGCTGGTCTTTTTGCTGATCGATATCCGCCACCCGCCCTCTAAAGATGATCTGATCATGCTTGATTTCCTGCGGGAAAGCGGGTATGACTTCACCATCATACTCACCAAAGCGGACAAGCTTAGCAAGACAAAACAACAGGAGCGGCTGAGCGCGTTTTTAGAAGAGATACCCGACGCGGCCGGTTTGCGCCTCACCCCGTTTTCGGCCAGGAACGGTCAGGGGCTGAGCGAAGTACACGCCATCATCGAGCAAGCCGCGATAGAACAGGAGTGACAAAACTGTGTTTGTATCTGACGCTTTAGGAGTAAACGAGACCGGCCACCTGACCATTGGCGGGGTGGATACCCTGGTTTTGGCCGCCCAATACGGCACCCCGCTTTATTTGATGGACGAAGACGAAATCCGTGCAAACTGTAAAGCGTTTAAGCGCGGGATTGATGAATACTACGAGGGCAAGGGGCAGGTCGCCTTTGCCAGTAAGGCGTTTTGTTGTAAAGAAATGTGCAGGATCGCGGACAGCGAAGGGCTCTGGCTGGATGTCGTATCCGGCGGGGAGATGCATACCGCGCTGGCCGCCGGCTTCCCGGCTGAGCGCATCCTTTTCCACGGGAACAACAAAAGCTCGGTTGAGCTGACGATGGCGCTGGAATCCGGGGTTGGCCGGATTGTGGTCGACAACATCTTTGAGCTGGAACTGCTAAGCAGCCTTGCGATCGCCGCCGGAAAGCGGGCGAAAGTGCAGCTCAGACTCAAACCGGGGGTAGAGGCTCATACCCATGACTTTATCCGAACCGGGCAGATTGACTCAAAGTTCGGCTTTGCCATTGAGACCGGCGAGGCGATGGAGGCGGTCAAAAGTGCACTTGCCCTGCCCGGCCTTGATCTGGTCGGGGTGCACTGTCACATCGGCTCACAGATTTTTGAGGTATCCGCATTTGAAGAGGCCGCGCGGGTGATGATCGGCTTTGTCACGCAGATCAAACGCGAATTTGGTCATGAAATCCAAGAACTCAATCTGGGCGGCGGCTTTGGAATCAAATATCTGCCGGGCGAAACGCCCGCGCCTTACCACAGTTATATGGAGGCGGTATCCAAAGTTTTGCGTGATTGCTGTGCGCGGGAGGGGATACCGCTGCCGATCATCATCCTTGAGCCGGGGCGCTCAATTGTCGGCCCGGCCGGGATCACCCTTTACACAATCGGCGGGGTCAAAGAGATCCCGAACATCCGCACTTATATTTCGGTGGACGGCGGGATGACCGACAACCCGCGACATATCCTCTACCAAAGCCGGTACGAGATGCTGCTGGCCGGGCGGCCGAATGACCCCAAAACCGGCGGGTACACAGTGGCCGGGCGCTGTTGCGAGAGCGGGGACATTCTGGGCGTTGACATACCGCTGCCTACCCCGAAAGTCGGCGAAGTTCTGGCAGTGCTGTCAACCGGCGCATACAACTACGCAATGGCCTCCCACTACAACCGGCTGCCAAAGCCGGCGGTGGTTATGGTAAAGGATGGGCAATCCAGAGTGGTCGTCAAACGGGAAAATTACGACGACCTCTGTAAAAACGATGTATAGCGGCGGGTTTGCCCGGCATTATGACAGGCTGACCGCCAATGTGGATTACCCGGCCCGCGCGAAGTATTTTGACGGGCTGATCAGAAAATTTTCGAGCAGGGAAGGGAACATCCTGCTCGATCTGGCTTGCGGCACCGGCAGTTTGAGCTGGGAGTTTGCGAAACGCGGCTATCAAGTAATCGGTGTGGACGCATCCCCCGAGATGCTGGCGGCGGGGTCGGCCAAAAGCGATCGGTTCTCCGGCATTGCCCCGCCTTTGTTCCTCTGTCAGCCGATGGAGGAACTTGACCTTTACGGAACGGTAGACGCCTGTGTCTGCGCGTTGGACAGCCTCAACCATCTGCCGGATTTACCCGCGCTGGCGGCGGTTTTTCGGCGGGTCTCGCTCTTTTTGGCGCCCGGCGGGGTTTTTCTCTTTGACTTGAACACCCGATATAAACACCGCAAAATCCTGCGCAGCAACACATTTGTCTACGAGTACGAATCCCTCCTCTGTCTTTGGCGAAACCGCTACTACCCAAAGCATGACCGGGTTGAGGTCATGCTCGACTTTTTCGAGAGAACGCAGAGCGGCCATTACTGCCGGGACTGTGAAGTTTTCAGCGAGCGGATATTCACAGGCAGACAGGTGGTTTCTGCCCTGCGGGGGGCCGGGCTTGGATTGTTCGCGGTCTATGACGGCGACACTTTGCGCCGGCCGCACCCGCGCAGTCAGCGCATTGTGTACGCGGCCGGAAAACTCTACCAAAAAATGTCAAATCCACGCGGTTAAAAGCGCACAACTGCGGCACAATTTTGTATATTTTGTCGGGAAAATTGCGTAGCATTGTCAAATTATTTTTGCCGATATCACAATTTATTCATATATTTCGGCTATACTGTAATTGTATTAACGCAAAGGCGAAGGGAGGCTGACCGATGGCGAAAACCATTGTATTCGTCACCAACCAGTTTAGTTGTGACCGACTCATTCACGCGGCCCGCATTGTAGCGGAGGAAACCAAAACAGAGCTGAATATCATTGAAATATTGGACAGTGAATATGACCTGAACCCAACCGCGATAGATTACCTGTTCGGGCTTTCCAAACAAGTCAACGCCACCATGCGGCTGATTTCGGCCGAAGACAAACTGGGACTGATGAAGAAGACCATCGCGCAAAGGGATGTTCAGTGCGTGGTGACCGGTATGCCTGATTCGAACAAGAGTGTTTTGTACGATTTATGGAAAGAGTTCCCGGGCAAGAGTTTCCACACGGTGGACGCAAACGGTGAGTTGACCGCCGTGGCCAGCAATTACGCGACCGCTTAAGCCTTTCGCCTCTATATCTGCCATGCCCGCCGGTGTTGACCACACCGGCGGTTTTTTGCGCACTTTCACCCTTTTACGCAATTTACATATACTGGTGTATCTTATTCATTTTAGGGGGAAAGCCAATGGTCACGATTCTTGTTTACAATAACCAAACCGGGATGATGGAGCGTTATCGCCGCGAACTTTCTCAACCCATGCCTTACATAAACGGCAACACATTAACGGTTCGTGAATTTCGCGGGAAGTCAAATTCAGACATAATCTGGACTGATCGCCGCGCTATGCAGGCCTGGAACCAGACCCGGGCAGCTTGGGGCAAACCAATTCATGTCGGCTACGCGTTCAGGAGGATTGGTGAGGGCGGCCACGCCGACCAAAGCCAGCACTACGCCGGCGTTTCATTTGACGTGGCGCAAAATCTGACCAATGCCGAGCGCACGCGGCTGCGGGTAATGGCAGCCGACTTGGGCGTTTGGAGCTATGTCGAGCCGGCGCACCTTACCCCGACCTGGGTACACTTTGACGCCCGCACAGGCCCGCCCGCCTGCGCGGCCGGATACCCTATGCTGCGCAATGGCAGCCGCGGAGTGTATGTCGCCACTTTGCAGGACGCGCTCAACACGGTTGGCAGTTACGGTATAGGCGTTGACGGCGTGTTCGGCCCGCGCACAGTGGAGGCGGTCAAGGCATTCCAGCGCAGCGCCGGGTTAAACGCAGACGGCACTGTAGGCTGCGCGACCTGGACAGCGCTGACCAAACGAGCAAACGGCGCACTGAGATAAATATTACCGCCCCCGGTCATATACAGGCCGGGGGCGGAATGTTTATGCGGTTCATCAATAATAAAGGCGGACAAAGCGTTTTGTTTCCCCGCAACTGGCCGGGTATCACCTTTTATTATCAGTGCTGATATTAATCCCCTGATGCGTAGTGGTAGTCGAGCAGGCGGTATTTGCGCTCGAAGTCTTTGTTTTCCTGACAGCGGACGACGGTCGCGCGGTTGCGGCCTAACAGCTCGACGATCTCGTAAACATCAATCCAGTTTTGAACATAACCGTCCCGCTCGGTTTCATCAAAGACAAGCTGTAGCCCAAAGTGCAGATGGGGGACTTTCATCCCGTTGACGTTTTCTTTTGTCGAATAGCCGGTCATCCCCAGATAACCGATTACTTCGCCGCCCGCAACACACATCCCTTTTTCGAGATGTTCCGGCCAGGGGTGGTCTTTGCGCAAATGCGCGTAATAGTAGTACCGCAGCCCGTCATGGGACCGAACCCCAACCCGCCAGCCGCCGTAGCGGTTCCAGCCCAGCTCTTCGATTTTGCCGCCTTCAACCGCGATGATCGGCGTACCCACCGAACCGATCAGGTCATTACCGAAGTGTTTGCGCCTATAGCCATAACTGCGGGAATTGCCAAAGTCTTTGTGGTGGCTAAAGCCATAACCCTCAGCAATGGGCGCGTACGCCATCAGCCCGTAACGCTCTTCCAATTTGACCTGCCCGGGATTGTCCTTGTCGGGCACCTCCCGCAGGTGCTCGCCCAGAAACCCGCCCAACACCGCCCGGTAAGCGGTCTGGTAATGCGCGTAACTGCTGTAACCGGCCAGGATATCTTCCGGGCGCTCACCGCCGGCTATTCTCGCGGCGTCCGATTCCATTTCGTTCGGTTTATAGTTGCTCCAGTTGCCGCCGCACCGCGTTCCGGAAATTGCCAAAAGTGTGATCCAGTCAACATGCACCGGTTTACCGTAACTGTTCAGGTCGTAATCCATCGCCTTAGCCATTGCTTTGGCCGGTATGCCAAAATCCACCCACCGCATCTCATGTCCACGCGCGCCAAACGGCGCGGCAAACACAAAAATCACCGCCAGCAGAGCGCTAAACACTCTATACCTCATCTAATCACACCTTTATCGCGAAAAATTATATGCCTACTATTCTTTGAACAAGCACTGTTTTTAAACAGACAACTTCTGCCTTTTATTCGCTGCCGGCCGGATTTTTGCAGGAATCGCCGGTCATTTAGACACATAATAAACGTACACAAACGCATCGCGCAGCTGCCGCGGGAGGAAAAATTTTGAAACGCATACTTATTTTTTTATTGATGGCCGCTCTGCTCGCCTCCTGTGCGGCACAACCGGAAGAAACCGAACCGTCTCGCTGGGAGTTTCCAGCCCCCGAGGGGCTGTTTGTCGTCTATGAAATTGAGGCGGCCGGGTCGGTCGGCCGCTTTGGGCTGATTGATGCTGAGGGTGAGCTGGTTGTTCCCATGCATCACACTTCAATCGGTGTCGTTCACTTTTTGGACGGCAGCAGCCTTCCGGTTGACTGGCCGGCCAGTGAGCGGTTTTTCACAGTGTTTGAGCCGGTTGAGCCGCTTGTCCGGTTTGACCGCCCGCTCAGCAAGGCGCTGATATCGCCCGAGGGAAATTTTTTGACCGGCTTTCACTATTCTGAAATTCATCTGGTTCCCGGCGACCCCACCCGGATGGTTGCCCTGCGCACAGACGACCCGCACACTCTGGTTTTTCTGGATCAGTACGGGGCGGAAAGCCCGGTGGATGACCCGGATTTACTTTATAATTTCTACAAACAAAACCGCGTCTGGATGTGGGAAAGCGAGCTGGCAGAGGGGCGTCAGGGCCCTGATGTCCCCGAAGGCGGCTTTGATTGGGTGATGGTGACCAGGGCGGGCAACTACTGGGGTGCGGTCACCATAGAGCCGGACAGTCTGACTGATTCATTTTTTGAGCAAGAGGTGCGTCTGTTCAGCGAGTATGGGGTCTTGATCTCGCCGGATGTCTACCAGAGTGTCTTTTATATCGGCGACGGGTTTTACCAGACATTCGCGATGACCGGCGAAAGCGGCTGGGAATCGTTTATCGTTGATCAAAACGGCAGGCGGCTGGCCGGGCCGTACGACGACTTTCACCGCGACTTTCGGTCGAGCTTTGTACTGGGGCTGATCGGCGACACCGCCCACGTTATGAATGTCGACGCCTTTTTGGAACTCTGGTCCATCGAGCGGCCGCAGGACGGCGGGTTCCAGCTGAGGGGCAGCGGCGACCACCCGGTTGTATCGATACACTCAGAGACCCGGCCGCTTACCATTATCCGGCTGGACACCGGCGCTGAGATTGTGTTTGAGGACTTTCCGGGCCACATGTTTGAGGCGAACAATCGCGATTTTACCCGATTTGTACTGTTCGACATGGCTTGGGACGACATGGCCGGATTCAACAACAAGCTCGTTGACCTTGAAGGCAATATCCTGGCCAGCGCTTCTTCGCTTGACCCGTATGCTTTTGAAGAGCACGACATTCTGATCGCGCTTGATATGCATGAAAACGAGTGGATATTCCGCCTGATCGACTGGGACGGCAAAGTTTTGCTTGAAGGCGAGTACACCCACCTGGAGCCGCTGCCCGGCAATGCGCTGCGGGTTACCCGGAACGAGGCCACCGGCATCATCGACTTTGGCGGCAACTGGATTTACATCCAGCCACAAGTGGGATAACGTGCCATATGCGCAGAAATAACAAACCGCCGACGGATACACACCCGGCGGCGGCTACTTTTTTGTATCAGTTCAGCCCGTGTCTCTGGCGGTAATCGGCCAGCATCAGGTCGATCATTCTGCCGTAGCTGTAAACCCCATCCAGCTGGCGGTTGTGGCGCAGATAAGCGTCGTTCATGGCTGTGGCGGCCTCGCTGATCGGGCCTTCAAACTGGCGCCAGTAAGCGGCGTTGTCGGCGAAATCCCGCATGACGCCGGGATATAAGCCCGCGGTTATATTCCGGTAGAGTTCGCGGTCGGCGGCAAAGAGCGCGTTTCCGCTGTAGATCAGCGCCATCACCACCCCGCTGTACTGAAAAGCGATGTCGTCCATCTCCCGCGCGGCTATGTACGCGATAAAGTTGGCTTCGTCCTCCCGCATAAACCCCTTGAAGTGCGCGAGTTCATGCAGCATGGTGAACGGGATGTTGAAATCGGGCATATCTACGTTGACATTTCCCTCAAATGTGAAGGGGAAGTAGACCCCGCCAATCCCCAACCAGGACATCCCGCGGGAGGCGAGCACCGGCTTGGGCGGCGGCGTAAACCCCGCAAAGACCGGGTAGTGTTCCGCGAGCTGCGCGAACCCCTGTGGGGCGCGGCGGGCGACTGTGAACATACTGTCCGGGTAAAGGGTCATCACACCGTCTTGTGTCTCGGCCACCAGCGGCCGCAGGGCGTTGGCTTTCTCGACCAGTTCAGCGTAGACAGCGGCCAGCTCAGGGATCGAAGAGGGCCGGATGACCAAACCGCTTTGGTCGGCAAAAGTGACCCGGTGGTAATTCAGCCCGCACAGCGCGG
Source organism: Oscillospiraceae bacterium (assembly GCA_009784625.1). Lineage (GTDB taxonomy): Bacteria > Bacillota > Clostridia > Oscillospirales > Ruminococcaceae > WRAV01. The sequence continues at coordinate 16,200 of WRBI01000011.1, forward strand.
TAAAGAGAAAGTAGACGACCCCGCCGATACAGCAGAGCGTGGCCAGAATATGCAGCGCGCGCTGTTTTACATCGCGGCGCTTGACCATCCGGTATATCTGGACAGCTAAATATCCAATGACTACAGCAATCCCGCCGAACACAATAAATTCAGCGGCCGAAAAGGGGAACAACCCAAACACGCGGCCGAAGATTCCGGCCAGAACCGGGTAAATGCCACGGGAATATACCAATTCGGTCAGATAAGGATTTGTTGCAGCCAGCCCGCTTAACAGAAAGCTGAAAGGTAAGAGCAGGCCAAACAGCGCCCGCCGGTAAGGCCGAAAGGCACCGGGCAGCCGCGACCTATAGGGCAGTTGGCGGACGGTTGATGCGATATGTATTTCAGAAGGCTGAGACATGCGATATACCTCGCGTATCCGCTCGGAGGTTCTGAGCGCTTTTAGATTCATATTGTATCATATTGAGATTTATGAAATGTGAATTTTTTCGATAAAAACTTTAAAAATACTGATTTTAATGCTATAATACTATCTGGAAAGTATTAACCCTAGGAGTGTAATATGGATAGACATGAGCGGCAACGTCGCCGGCGCACGCACGCGCGGATGCGGCTTTTGCTTTTGCTGTTGGTGCTGTTAGCGGGGATAGCGGGCGCTGTCTGGCTGGTATCCGGTTTTATATCGAATGACGCCGAACCGATTGATGACATGGAAAGCCAGCCACCAAGCCAAACAACAGAGGAGACACAATCGACAGTGAGCGATTACGAAGAGAACGAAGGGCCGGCCGAAGAAGTGGACGGCCAGCCCGAACCGCAGCCGATTACCAGTGACCCGGATGATGGCTGGCGGCTGATGCTGGTCAGCGCCAGCAATCCGATTGGGGTGGATTTCAGCCCGCCTGAACTTGAATATATCAGCGGAGATCACCGGGTAGATGCGCGGATCGCACCGGCGCTTCGCCAGATGATCGCGGAGGCCAGGGCAGAGGGGATTAACCTGATGGTGATCTCGGCCTACCGGCCGGCCGAGCGGCAGGCCGTCCTGCACCAGGCGCAGATCGAGCGGTTTATCGGGCTTGGCCAAAGTGAGGAAGAAGCCGTCGCCACCGCATCCACCATCGTACTGCCGCCCGGTACAAGTGAACATCAAACCGGTCTGGCCGTTGATATCGTCACCCCCGAATATCAAGTATTGGACGACGGTTTTGCCGATACCCCGGCCGGGCGGTGGCTGGCCGAAAACTCTTGGCGATACGGGTTTATCCTGCGTTACCCGCGGGACCGCACCGACATCACCCGGGTAATCTTCGAGCCCTGGCACTTCCGCTATGTAGGGCTCGAACATGCCCGTATTATTTTCGAACGTGACCTGACGCTGGAAGAATACCTTTACGGTGTACTTGGGCGTTGACGCCAGTGGATATATCCGATATGAGAGGAGAGCGACGCGGTGAGCTTTAAGCCAATCTATCAGAACATCCATGATAAAAATCCCGAACAGGCGATGGACGCTCTGCTCGACCTGCTTCCGGTGTCTTGCTTTTGCTTTGATGAGGCGGGGAACCTGGTTGCCTCAAACAAGCGCTTTGCCGTAACTTTAGGGATTTCGAGCAAGGAAGAAGTGGTCGCCGGCTTTGTTGCCGGCCTGCCCGAGCGGCAGCCTTCCGGCAGACTGACCGCCGAGCTGTTCGCAAGCAACGCGGCCAAAGCAAAAGAGGAGGGCGAGTCACGCTTTTCATTCTTTTGGCTGAAGCCGGACGGCGAGCGAATCTGCCTGTCGGTCAGGCTGTCGGCGCAGGAGTTCGGTTTTACCCTGGGCTGTGCCATACTGGCCGGCGAGGGCCATAAAGGCTTTTCAAAAGCTGACCTCAAAGAGCTGGAAAAATTCCGCCAGTATTTTGAGAACACGCCGATTCCCTGCATTGTCTGGAACGAAGAACATGTCCCGATTGGATGCAACAAAGCGATGGTTCAAGTGTTTGGGATGGCGAGCGAACAGGAGCTTATTGAGAGCTTTGACAGGCTTACACCGGAAGTGCAGCCGGATGGGCGTGTATCATACCAACGGGGCGCAGAGCTGATGGCCAAAGCCCTCGAAGAAGGGGAATGCAAGTTTGCCTGGACTTACCGGCTAAAAAACGGTGAACTGGTCGAGTTCATTGTAACGATGGTTTCGGCTGAGCTTAAAGACAGCCGGCTTTTGGTGGCCTACATATACGACCAGCGCCAGATCAACGCGGAAATGCAAAAAGTGCGCGAAGCCAACCGGATGACACAGCTTTTTTTGGACGCGTCCCCGCTTTATATTGCGGTGTGGAACGATTCGTTTGACCTGATCGAGTGTAATCAAAAAGCACTCGACTTCTACGGGGTTTCGAGTGTAGAAGAGTTTAAAAGGCGAAAAACAGAGCTTCTGCCCGAGTTTCAAAGCAACGGTGAGCGCACTGCCGAACACATTTCGCAAATGCTGCGAGAGGCTCTTGAAGAAGGGCAGGTTAAATTCGAACACTGGCGCAAGGCGGCTTCCGGCCAGCTGGTTCCAATTGAGACGACCATTGTGCGCTTGAAGCTGGACAGCCGCACCTTGCTGGTCGGCTACAGCTTTGACCTGCGCTCAATTTACGCAGCCAACGCGCGGGCAAAAGAGGCCGACGAGATGGCCGCCCAGCTGTTAAAAACTTTGCCCATGCACATCGAGTTGTGGGATCAGGATTTGAATATTATTGACTGCAATCAACAGACCCTTGACTTTTTGGGTGTTTCAAGCGTGGAGGAATGCAGGGAGCGGTACTTTGAGCTTGCGCCCGAGTACCAGCCTTGTGGTACATACTCAAAGCAAAAGGTGCTGGATGTTCTTCGCGAAGCATTCAGGGAGGGTCATGCCCGGTTCGAATTTATACACCAGTCGCTGAGCGGTCAGCTGATGCCGATTGAATCTACCCTTGTGCGGATTAAAAAAGACGGCCAGCCGGTGGTTGTTGTGTACAGCCACGATTTGCGCCCGATAAAAGCCGTCATCGAACACGAGCGGGAAGTCGAAGAGATTAACCGCGCGCTGATCGAAGTTATGCCTATGTTCACCGAGTATTGGGATGAGAACATGGACTTGGTCGACTGCAGCCGCCAGACTTGGGAGATGTTTGGCCTTGACGACAAGGAAGATTACCTTGCGCGGCATTTGGAATTTGAGCCGGAGTTTCAGCCCGACGGCATGAACTCGGTTGAAAAAGCCAACCAAATCATTGAATACTTGATGTCCGGCCAAGAAAAATTTGTAAAAACCGAATGGATGCATACCGACGCTTACGGAAACCCGCTGCCGGTTGAGTCTTTCTTTTGCCGGATTGATGTAAACGGCAGGTCAATCGTCATCTGTTTTAATCAAGATCTGCGCGAGATCAAAAACGCGCTGGCCATCGTCCGCGAGACAGAAGAGCGCGCAAAACTCTTGATCGAAGCGCTGCCCACCGCGTGTTTTCTGCTGAATATGAACTACAACGCCATCTGGTGTAACCACGCCGCCCTTGAGCTGTTCGCCCTGGAGCCCGGCCAGTCGCGGTTTATACCACACTTCACAATGCTGACCCAAGGACAATGCAATGGAAACTGCGCCGGATGCAGCCTGTACGGGCGGGATACCTGCACCTTCCGCACTTATCTGATCGAAAACTTTTTGGATATCTTTCCGGGTCAAAAAGATGACCCGGAAGAGATCAGCCGCTTTGTGGCCTCGGTCTGCATCCAGGCTTTGATGAATGGCAGGCATAAGTTCAAGTTTGACCACTCGACCATGTACGGCGAGCTTATCCCCTGTGAAATAACGATTGTGCCGATTAAATATCAGGGTCAAAACGCTTTTGCCTGTTATCTGCAAGATATGCGCGAGGCACAGATGATGATCTCTGAAACACGCCGCCGCGAAATCGCCGAAGAAGAAAACAAAGAGAAGACCAGATTCTTAGCCAAGATGAGCCATGAGATACGCACCCCCATGAACGCTGTGTTGGGAATCACCGAGGCGCAGCTGCAGATGGGCGGACACAAACCGGAAACAGAAGAGGCGCTGCTGCGGATTTACAGCTCGTCCCACCTGCTTCTTTCAATCATCAACGACATACTGGACCTCTCAAAAGTTGAGGCCGGGAAGATGGAGATCGTTCCCGCCACTTACGAGACAGCCAGCATGATTGTGGATACAGTACAGCTCAACCTTATGCAGATCGGGAGCAAGAACATCGAGTTTATGCTTAATGTAGACGAGCGTCTGCCCGCCCACATGATCGGGGACGAGCTGCGCATCAAACAGATACTGAACAACTTGCTCTCCAACGCCTTTAAGTATACCAACGACGGGATGGTGCGGCTGTCCTTTTCGCTGGAAGACAGTGACCAGGGCCATGATCAAGCCATCCTTGTCATACAGGTAGAGGACACCGGACAGGGGTTGACCAAAGAGCAGGCCAGGCAAATCTTCGACTTGGAATTTACACGATTTAATCTCAAGGACAACCGGGCAATCGAAGGTACCGGGCTTGGAATGCACATCACCAACCGCCTGGTCAACATGATGGACGGCAAAGTGCAGATTGAAAGCGCGCTGGGGGAGGGAAGTACATTTACGGTAGCCATTCCCCAAAGGATTGCGGACAGCGAAGTGCTGGGCAAAGAACTGGTCACCAACATGCAGAACCTGGATATTTCCACAAGGTTTGGCGGGAGAAAAATGCGCCGCTTCGACTTTGAGGTTATGCCGTATGGGCGGGTTTTGGTGGTTGATGACGTTGAGACCAATCTTTATGTGGCCAAAAGTCTGCTTTGGCCGTACAAGCTGGCGGTTGAGACGGCGGACAGCGGCCCGGCCGCTATCGCAAAAGTTCTGGCGGGTGAGAGCTATGACATCATCTTTATGGATCACATGATGCCTGAAATGGACGGAGTGGAAACGACCAAAGCACTGCGGGATATGGGATATGACCGCCCGATTGTCGCTTTGACTGCCAACACCATCAAAGGTGTGACCGAGCTGTTCGATCAAAGCGGTTTTTCCGGTTTTGTCTCCAAGCCGATCAATGTCGAACAGTTAAACGCTTACCTGGTCCGATATGTTCGCGGTATACAGCCGGCTGAAGTGATCGAGGCCGCCAAGAAAGAAGCCGCCAGACAGGCAGTCATGGAGCGGGGCAATATCACGGAGGAAATGGCCGGGTCTTTTGTCCGTGATGCACAAAAGGCAATTGAGGTACTCGAACCCATACTTGCACACAGAGTTTTTGACAGCGACGACCTTAAGGCTTTTATTATCCAAACGCACAGCATGAAGAGCGCGCTGATCAACATCGGAAAAGTCGATTTATCCGATGAAGCCGGTCTGCTCGAACAGGCGGGGAGAAGCGCAAGCGCCCAGCTCATCAAGGCCAGGATGCCGCGCTTTATAGCCGGTCTTAAGGAAATTGTAGAATCGCTGTCTTATAAGGAAGAAGAACGCACGCTCGACGACGACCCCGCCTTTATAAGAAATCAATTAGAAAATATTTCGATCGCTTGCGAAAGCTATGACATTGACAGCGCAAACGCTGCTCTAAAAGCCCTGCACGGCTGTGGGCTTTCAAAAGGCACTGCCGCGCTGCTTCGCGAAGTGGAGGCCTGTTTGCTGCGCGGCGACTTTGAGGACGCCGGCCGGCTTGCCAAGCAGACGGCCGACCGATAGCGGATGGTCAGGGCGTTTACATGCGTGCCGTTGACAAGGTTTGGATAAGTTGATAAAATGTATAAATAGTCGTGTTTCCCGGCCGGAGTTTTCTTTGTTGTCTGTATGGGAGTCGATAAAAATGAAATCCTCTTCTTTGATTGGCTGCCACATAGACCCACTTGTAGCGGACGATCTGGCAAGCGCGTTTCCCGACCGCGTTGAACACCACGTTAAAGGCAAGCTGTTGGTCTGTCAGGGCGATGAGACGGAAGGGGTCTACTACCTCCTGTTAAAAGGGGAGGTCAAAGTTTCGTTTATCAGCGCTGAGGGCAAAGACTTCGCTCACTTTATCTGTGTTGCGCCCTCGGCTTTCGGGGAGTCGGCGTTTATCTCAAATACGCGGGAGTTTTTTGCCGAGGCGCTGACCGATGTCACCTTACTAAGCCTTAGCGTTGCCGAAGTTTTCCCGTCATGTGAACTGGAACGCAGGCTTCTGCGCGAGATGGTAAAGCTTTGCTGCACGAAAGATTTTATCAAGCGAAAGATCACCCAGCCCTACCGAAGCGCATCGCTCAAGCAGATACTGGTAAATATTATGAAGGATCTGTGCAACGCGCATGACTCACACAGTAAAAGGATGAACCGCAGCGGCCGGCTGTGTGTAGAACTCAACCTTACCCAGCAGGGGCTTGCTGAGTTCGCCCAGGCCTCGCGGATCAATGTGCACAAAGCATTGGCTGAGCTTGCGGAAGATGGCGTCATTGATGTTGAAAAGCGGAAAATATACTATTACTTAAGTGAAGAACAATAGAATTACCTGCCTCGTAATAGGGGGCCAGACGTAAACCAGAGTGGGTTGTTAAACCCACTCTGGTTATTTTTAACAAAAAACATAAAAAATGTTTTCTATTAATATGAAATGAATCGAGTATTAATTTGGTGAAAAGTTAGTTAAGATTTTAGCAAGGGTGAAACCAGAATGTAGATAAGGGAAAGGGAAGATTATGAACAGGCTAAAATATCCGATGCCAAAAGACGAGATGGCGCGCAGGCAAAGCCTTACCGCCCAAAAAATGAAAGAGGCGGGCATTGATTGTCTTGTTATGTACAACTGTGACCGCCTGTTTGCCGGGGCGCTGCGGTACCTGACCGATTTGTGCGTTCATCTTTATCCGGTGGGCGCGCTCTTTTCCGCAGATGGAGATGCTTGCTATTTTGGATCAGGAGCCAAAGGCGGCGGGGCGGTTCCTCCTTTTGCCGCACAGGGCGCGAAAGCAAACATGGCGTTGCCTTTTCTGCCCTCCTGCTCGTTTACCGACCACTATGTCCCGGAAGAGATGTACAAGATCATTAAGGCGGCCGGCTATAAACGCTTGGGATTCTGTTACTTAAACCTGATACCGGCTGCCCTTTACAACTACTTAAGAGGAAATCTGCCGGATGCCCAGTTTGTAGACGCCAGCGATATGATGGATCACATTCAGGCCGTAAAGTCGCCTTACGAGCTTAAGATGTATCAGCTTTCGGTGGATATCCACGACAAATTGATGGCGGCGGTGCCCTCTGTTTTACGTGTGGGGAGGACCGAGCGCGAAGTCACAAACGATATTCGCACAATGGCACAAAATTTAGATTGTGAAGATTTGAACATACTGGTCGGGTCATCCCAAGCCGCGCCCAACCTGGGCTTTTACCTTTACCAGAACAAAGTGATCGAAAAAGGCGACCACTTTTATTGCTTGATTGAGGTTTCGGCCCCCGGCGGGTTTTGGGCGGAGTGCGGACGGGTGTTCAGCTTGGGACGACCTTCGCCGGAAATGGAGAAAGCCAGCGAAGACGCGATCAAGCTGCAACAATACTTTCTGCCCAAGATGGTTCCCGGCGCAAGCCCGGCGGCTATCTACGACGAGCTGAACGAGCTGCTCACGAAAAAGGGTTACGCACCTGAACTGCGCTTTTTCGCCCACGGCCAAGGGTATGATATTGTCTCGCGGCCAAACTTTGTGCCGGGCGAGACAATGGCGCTTGCCGAAAATATGTTCATCGCCCATCACCCGACCTGTGTAAACAAAAAGGTGTTCATCAACTACACCGACAACTTTGTCATCACCAAAAACGGAGCGGTGCGAATGAGCAAAACACCGCAGCAGATTTTTATCATCTAGGGTGTGTTGACACAAATGGGAATGCACGGATTTTGAGTGAATTTTCGGGCATTTCAAGGCGGAGGAGGAAGGAATACTATATGTATTCCACTGAGACTCTTCGCTGTATGGGCGCTCATCGTCAGTATTTTGTAACGACAACGAAGTAAGGCTCAAAATTCACCAAAATACGGGCGTTCAGCTTTGTGTCATCACGCCCTGGCATTACGTCAAGCCGAGTGCTCTCGCTTGATGATTTATAAAGGGAGGTTATTTATGGACATCGTTGTCATGTACAAAGAGGGCGGCGTGGTTCCGCTGGTTGTAACGCAGGCGCATGTCGACACCATGAAAAAACATGTGGACAATGTACACTGGTTCGCCAATGAGGATGAACTTTTGGCCAGCGGGGTAGACGCTGAAATTATCTTTTGCTTCGCTGGTGTTGGGACGCCGCCGGAAAGATGGTGTTTACAGTCCAAACGCCTCAAATGGCTGAACACTTTTTCGGCCGGGGTTGACCCGCTTGTGCGCTCAAAGATATCCGACCTGCCGATAATCGTGACAAACGGCAAAGGTGTGCACAGCCGTTCGATGGGCCTGACCGCTCTGGGCTACTGTGTCGCCCATCTGCGCAAGTTCTGGGATATGAAAGAGAATCAGAGGAACCGCGTCTGGAAGAAGCCGCCCGTTATGGGTGACGAGGCGGTCGGCAAGACACTGGGGATTGTCGGCGCAGGCTCAATCGGCCAAGCGACCGCAGAATTTGCCAAAGGGATTGGTTTTAAAGTAATCGGTGTAAAGCGCAAAGTCACACCGCTTGAATACTTTGACGAGGTGATTTCGGACAAAGAAATGGATCGCGCGCTGGGGATGATGGATTTTGTCATTGTGCTGACCCCGCTGACCGAGCAGACCCGCCACCTGATCAACGCGGATCGCTTTGCCGCTATGAAGAAGGGCGCATATTTTATCAATCAGGCCAGAGGCGGCGTTGTGGACACAAACGCGCTGATCGACGCTTTGCACAGCGGCCACCTGAGCGGCGCGGCCCTCGACACGGTTGAGCCTGAGCCGCTAAACGAAGACAGCCCGCTTTGGGATATGCCCAATGTATTCATCACCCCGCACTATTCGGCGGACAGCCCGCTGCTTGTTGACCGTGCGGTTGAGCAGTTCTGTCAAAACATAGAGAGCTTTAAGGCAGGCAAGCCGATGTTCAACCTGGTGGATTTAAAGAACATGTAGTACTGCTGTCAATTGCAGAAAAAATAGCAAACACTTTTTGAGAGGAGAACCAACATGGTGCAATTTAGGACGCGCAATTTTGGCCATCTGAGATCGGTTGTCAGCGATGCTGAGCTGGAAAGAAGATGGGCCGCTGTTAGAGTAGAAATGGCAAAGGAGGGCGTAGACTGCCTGCTTCTTTACGCAATGGACGCTTGGGCAGGCGGCGGAATCAAATGGCTGACCGACTTCCCCTGTGAAAACAGCTTTTCGTTTGCCTGCCTCTTCCCGAAAGAGGGGGATATGGCCCTCTTCGGCCACGGCCCGGTAGGCGGCACCGCCATTCCCGAGTTTGCCGCAAGGGGGATTGGAATCAACAAAGGGCACCCGATCGCGCCCTCCCTTGGCTATACCGACAACTTTATCCCCGATGAGTGCCTGGCCTACTTAAAACAGCGCGGCTATAAAAAGATCGGCGTTTACCGCCCCACCCTGATGCCTTATCATTTTGTCAACTACATCCGTGAAAACCTGCCCGGCGCTGAGATTGTCTTTGCCAACGACATCGTCGACAATGTAAAGGCAATCAAGTCGGAGGAAGAACTGGCCGCGCACATGGAGGCCATTCGCATTCACGACGTGATTCACGACGCGCTGCCCATGTGGATGCGCCCCGGCCGCCTGGAAAGGGACATCACCATGGACATACGCAAAGCGGCTCTGGACCTGGGCTGTGAAGAGATGAACATCATGATCGGCGCGAGCTACCAAAAGTCTTACCATGTGCCGATCTTTTTGCAAAACGAAGTGCTTAAATCCGGACAGAATTTAGAGATCGTCCTCGAGTTTTCGGCTATGGGCGGGTATTACGCCGAGCTTCAGCGGATGTGGTGCATCGACTGTGAGCCGCACCCGGCGCTTGTTCACGGGATGAGCAGCAGCTACGAGCTGCAGGCCCTGCTGGCCGGCGCGGCAAAGCCCGGCGTATCCGCTTCGCATATGCGCACCCTTTTGCTTGAATTCCAGGAATCCCGCGGGTTCGACAAAGAGAACCGAATCCAAGGCCACGGCCAGGGGGTTGACCTGGTTGAGCGCCCGTCTCTGGTTTTTGGCGAGACAATGAAGTTTGCTGAAAACATGTTCATGTCCCTGCACCCCGCCTGTGGGGATCGGGAAGTGTACTGCAACGCCTGCGACAACTTTGTGATCACCAAAGACGGCGCCAAGCGGCTGACCAAAACAGAGCAGAAAATATTCATTGCCTAAGGCACTCTGCTGTTTGAAACGAATCATGTGAAAGGGAGACGAATATGAATCACTATAAATACAAAATGGATCGCCATGTAAGCTCGCTTAGCGATCAAGAGCTGGTGCGCAGGCGGACGGCTGCGCAAAAATATATGACGGAAAACGACATTGACTGCATCCTCATGTTTGGCTTTGAATCCAAACAGGGCGGCGCAATCCGCTATTTCTGTGACTGGCCGGCGGATTTCTGTCACTACGGCTCTTTCTTGCTTGTCCCCAAAGAGGGCGAGATGGCGCTCTTTGCCCATGGTCCATTTATGAACAAAGCAATGCCTTACGGTGAACGCGGCCTGGAACTGAACTTCGGCTCGCCCTTTACCCCCATGTGGCTGTCGGCCAAAGATTACTTCCCGCCCCCGGCCGTCAAGTGGCTGAAAAAGCGCGGCTATAAAAAGCTGGGTATCTACCACAAAAACATGGTGCCGTTTTACTTTACCGACTACATCATGAAAAACCTTGAGGGCGCAACGCTGACCGGCGTAGACGATGGGCTGGACGCCATTCGCGCAATCAAATCGGAAGAAGAACTGGCCCTGATCCGCGAAGCGGTGCAGATTCACGACCGGATCTACGCGGCGGCGCCCATTTTCCTGCGCCCCGGCCGCCTGGAGCGCGACGTGGCCACCGAGCTCAAGAAAGCCGCCTGGGACCTCGGCGCAGAGGGCTTTAACATCCGAATCTGCACCGACCCCCAAAAGGCAAAACACAAGATATTCGAGTTCCAAAACTCGGTTATCCAAGAGGGCGATGTGGTTGACTTGCGCGTCCAGGTGTGCGCGCCCGGCAGCTATTGGGGCGACCTTTCCCGGATGTGGGTGGTTTATAGCGACCCATCCGATGCACTGCAAAAAGCAAACAGCGACTCGGTCAAAATGCAAAACGAACTGGCCAAGCTGGCAGTGCCGAACGCAAAAGCGTCCGAGCTGATCAGCGCATTGCACAAGTTCCAGGAAGAGAACGGCTACCGGAAAGAAGCCGGCTTCTTTGGAAACGGGCAAGGGACAGACATCGTTGAGCGCCCGGCGTTCCTGCCAGAAGAGACCATGCTGCTGCAAGAGAATATGCTGATCTCTCTGGGCATAGGCATGGAAAATGATGAAACATGGGCCTTTAACGCAGACAACTTCCTGATAACAAAGAACGGCGCGGTACGCTTGAACGAGACCGCACAAGGGCTGTTTACCAACACGTTTACCACCTTATAAGGCAAAGCGTATAACCGGCAGGGGACTGCCGGTTATACAAAGGTTTAGAACTTATGTGCGTTAAAGGCTTATATCAGCAAGATCAGCAGCGGCGCGGTAGCCAGCGAAAGAACGGTGGAAAACAAAATACACCGCAGCGCAAAAATGTGATCGCCCCCGTACTTTTGGGCAAGAGCCGCCGTTGTCATCCCCACCGGCATAGCCATATGTATCACCATTACACCTGTCATAACAGGGTCTGCACCGGCCAGCTTCATCAAGATCAGCAGTGCGCCGGGCAATGCGATCAGCCTGACAAAACTGAGCAGCGCCACGTCGCGGTCAACGACCTTTTGTGCGGGCAGGTCGGCGAGAATCATCCCGATTATGATCATGGACAGTGGAACTGTACACTCACCGATGGCGCGAAATGCCGTGTCGATCGGGTAGGGGATGGCAACGTCAAAAAACAGGCGCGCGCTGCCCAGCAAAACCGCGATGGTGGCCGGGTGAAGAAGAACATTTTTGACCTTGGTCCGAATGTCGGAGTCCACAAAGAGTGAGATGCCCGCCGTAAAGATAAACACGCGGATGGGGATCATAAAGAACGAGCTGTAGATAAGGCCCAGCTGTCCGTAAATCTGCCCGGAAACCGGAATCCCAATGAACCCCGCGTTGCTGATAATTGTGCCGTACTGCATCACCCTGCGCCTGCCGGAAAGCACAGAGCGGTAGATGACCTTGCTGATGCCAAGGCTTGCGAACATACACGCGAAGCCGATGAGCACAAGCTGTGGTATCAAATGGGTGTTCGCCTGGCCTTGGTCTATGTTATAGGAGCTGAAGATCATAAACGGCAGGGTGACATAAAGCAGGAAGTCGGTGAAGAGCGGGGAGGCTTCTTTGGGCATGGCGCCGCACTTTCTGAGCACCACACCCACGAACACGTAGATCGCAAGCGTTATCTGCAGTTGCAGCATCAACAAGAATTGTTCCATTTACGCTCCTTTTTTGCGGCCAGCCTGATAAGCCGCCGCTAAGACATTTTATCACAAGATGACGATCAGGGTCAAACTTCTACAAGGGATTATATGCAATTGATCACAACACGGGAAAGGGGCTGGGGGTAAAAGCTTTTCGCGGTGGAAGGGAAAGGCATTTCACCGGCGAAAACAGAAAATATCAAAGCAAAAACGTTAGAAAGCCAAACTGTTATAACCCGCGTTGTAGATTGGTGTTTTGTAACGCGGCGAAATGCTTGTTACTTGTCATGAATTAAGGAGGAAAAACATTGAAAAAGCATCTGAAGAAGACTTGGGCCATCGCTATTGCGCTGATGCTGGCACTCACCGCTTGTGGTGTTGGCGGCGCCGACACCGGCAGCACACCCGCCCCGGCCGCGGGTGGCGGCGATGCCGCAGGCGGAGGAGAAAATCTGCCCACTTATAACTTTATTTGGGCGCACATGTTTGCGGGCAACCACCACATCCACACCGGCATAATCGAACCCCTGGTTGAAGAACTGCGTGAGCGAAGCGGCGGGCGGATTAACATCGAAGTGATCCCCGGCGGCGCCATCTCGACCAACGCATCAGCCCTGGATGATGTAGCGTCCGGGTCGGTGGACTTTGTCTGGTCACAGCCGGGCAACAACCCCGGGCGCTTTCTTTTGACCGAAATGCTTGAGTTCCCTGAACACTTTACCTCGGCCGAAGAAGCCACATCCGTATTTTGGGATCTGTTTGAGAGCAACGAAGCCCTACAGCAAGAGCACAGCGAATATAAATTAATTGCATTCTTTACAACCGAAACCGGCAACATCTATAACCGCACCCGGCCGGTCACCAGCCCGGCAGACACAGTTGGGCTTCTTCTTCGGACACCCAGCCCGATGACTGAGCGCACCCTGCAGGCTTACGGGGCTTCCACCGTTAACATGCCTATGGGAGATACTTACGACAACATCGACCGCGGTATTGTAGACGGCGCGGGTTCCAACCACTCGGGCGTTGCCCAGTTCAGTCTGTATGAAGTGGTCAATTTCGCCACCCATGGCCTGAACCTGTATGTTTCCCCTATGTACTTCGCCATGAGCTGGAACGCCTGGAACAACCTGCATCCCGAAGACCAGGCTTTGATTACCGAGGTTACCCAAAGGGGTCTGAGTATGCGCGGCGCCATTCAGTACGACAACTTTGCCGTTCAGGGGCTTGAGAGAATCGAAGCAGCCGGCGTTGAAGTACACAGGCTGACTGACGAAGAGAGGGCCGCTTTCTTTGAGCTTGGGCTTTCCGTAGTTGATGCACACATTGCCGCTGTTGAAGGGCAAGGCTTGCCTGGCCAGGCATTCCATGATCAACTGATTGCCGCGAGAGACGCTCGCCGTTAGTTCTGTTTAATGCGCGCTGCGGCGGCACTTTACCGCCGCAGCCACAATCTTCTTTCGAAATGAAACGCGCGCCTAAACGAAACTTCCGGCGCGAGCAGGAGGCACTTCAATGCGAAAATTAGTAGAAAAACTGAACCACTTTCTGCATTATTTAAGCGCCTTTTTTATCTTGGCGCTCATGTTTATGACGCTTGCAGAAATTGTCATGCGCAGGTTTTTGAACATGCCGCTGGCGGGTACTTTTGAACTGACCATGATGTTTCTTTCTTTGGCGGTCTTTTTTGGGTGCGGCTTTGCCCAGCAGAACGGTATGCACGTTGTCATCGATTTTTTATATGAGCGCCTGCCCCGCAGATGGCGCAGAGTCCTCTCGGTGCTGAGCACCGTATTGTTCGCCGCCATTTCGGTTCTCATGTTTTGGACCGTATTTCAGGACGCGATCCGCCGTGTGGGCACCGGCGATGTGACCTCTACCTTGCAATTGCCTTTTTACCCCTTTGTGTTTGCGTCGGCTTTGGGGCTTTTGGGGCTGCTTTTGGCAGTTCTCTGCACATTGTATTATGTCGTAGTTGAAAAGGGGGTGCTTGGTGAATGACCCCGGTTGATGTTGGAATTATCGGTGTTATCGCCCTGATTGTTTTACTCTTTTTGCGTGTACCTGTTGGATTTGCGATGGTCATCGTCTCGGTAGTCGGCACAGTCGTCTTGACCGGGAATATCACTTCCACGCTGTCTAGTCTTGGGCTGAATATCTTTTTGATTACCCAGAACTTTAACTTAAGCGTTGTTCCGCTCTTTGTTTTGATGGGCTGCTTTTTGGGCAAGGCCAACCTGGGCGGGGACTTGCTCGCGGTTATGAACGCCCTGGTCGGCCGTTACAAAGGCGGGCTGGCCATGGCTACAATCGGCGCGGCGGCTGTCTTCAGCGCGGTCTGCGGATCGGTTGTCGCGGCGGTTTCCACCATTTCAAACGTTTCGGTTCCCGAGATGAAGAAGTACAAGTACGACGAGGGCTTTGCCGCCGGTACAGCTTCGGTCAGCAGCGCCGCGGGTGTCGTTATCCCGCCCAGCACAGCGCTGGTCGTATACGGTGCGGTAACTGAAGAATCAATCGGCGCGGTTTTGATCGCGGGGATTCTGCCAGGCATCGTTCTGATGATTATGCTCACCCTGACCGTGCCTGTTGTGATGAAGTTCATGCCCCATCTGGCCCCCGAGCCGTCCAAAGAAAAAATCCCGTTCCCGTGGGAGAAGCTGAAGATCGTGTGGGTTGTACCCGCCATCTTTTTGATCAGCATGGGCGGTATTTACATGGGATTCTTTACCCCAACCGAAGCCGGGTCGGTCGGTGCGTTTTTGTCGCTGATCTTTGCACTTTGCACCCGCCGGATGAGCAAAGACGCTTTCTTGGATTCGATCAAAGTTACGGTAAAGATTACCGGCATGGTGTTCTTCCTTCTGATCGGCGGCAAGATTTTCGGCTCGTTCTTGGCCAGAAGCCTTCTGCCCCTGCACTTGAGCAGATGGATCGCCGGTCTTGAAATCTCACCTTTCTTGATTATCATGGTCGTTTTGTTCATCTACACATTCCTTGGGTTGTTTATGGACGAAATGGCCACCCTGGTCATCATGACACCCATCATCTACCCGGTTGTTATTGCCATGGGTTACAGCGGCATTTGGTTCGGCGTTATGAGCATTCTGATGCTGATCTTGGGCTTTTTGACTCCGCCGGTCGGCATAGTGACGCTGGTGGGCGCTTCGGTCAGCAAGGTGCCGTCCTCTAAGGTATTTATGGCACAGTGGCCGTTTTGGATCACGATTATTCTGGCGTGTATCCTGATTGCCGCGGTTCCTGACATTGCCCTGATTCTGCCGAATACATTGCGGTAGACCGCAGAAAAAATCGGTGGGGCGTAAAGCCGCACCGGTTTTTTTGCCACATAAAGAATCTCACTGAAAAACGAATGTGGCGCAAATCTTTTTATTTGCTTTTTGCAGCTGCGCTTCAAATGGGTGTTCGGGCAGCCCGCTTGCCTCTTTGAGCAGTTTAAGCTCAGTGCGCACCCCCTCACCGTGAGGAACGCCATGTGCGCCGCTGTCGGAGCCGGACGCCACCAATACACCTTTCGCGAAAGCCCGGCGCAAGGCGGCCATCTGCTTGACGAAAATTTCGCCGGCCACCGCACTCTGCTTTGCGAAGACAGCTACAGGGGCAAGGGTAGGCACCCAAACCGCTTCGGTTTGCACAAGCAAATCAAGGCAGGCATCGTTCATAAAGTAGCCGTGCTCAACGCTGTCAACCCCTGCTTTCAGAGCCGCCTGGATGGTCTCGCTGCCGTTGACATGGGCCATTACCCGAAAACCCTCCTGATGGGAGATTTGAATAAGTGTGCCGATTTCGTCGGCCGAAAGAGAGGGGCAGGACAGCTCACCGCAGTCCGCAAATGTCATGATCCCCGACAGCATCAGCTTGATAAAGTCGGCCCCTTCTTCTTTGGATTTGATGACCAGCGTTCGAAAATCCGAAATCGTGTGATATGGGCGGCCGAGCTTACTGCCATAATGTCCGTTCTTGTATATGGCAAAGGCCGGCGCAGCATATCGAATCCCATAAGCTGGGGCGATTTCTCGGGCATAGGCACAAACCCCCAAGTTGTCGCCGCCATCCCGAAAGTAGGACACCCCGCTGTTTTGCAGGGCCTTAAAGCTGGTTCTGAGGGCGGTGGCATCTATTTTGGAACTATGCCGGGTGCGGGCCGCGCCGAGGCCGGTTTCATCCAGCAGGATATGTCCGTGGCATTCGTACAGGTTTGGCGCGGCCATTGCATCACCATCCAGCTATTTTCTGCAAAACTTATGGCTTTCAAGTTAAAATTATATCATAAGTAAAGCAACATTCGCAAGTTGTATATACTGATACTCCCTTGCAATCAAAGTGAATGTATAGTATAATAATTACACTAAATTATAACTAAAAATTAAAAATTTGTGAACGATTCCAACATGTTATCTGTTTTCGTTTTGACTTTAAGAATATTAAAGAGAGGTGTAGGCATTGAGGCGAGTGATGGTGATTGGGGCGGGGCTTTCCGGCTGTGTTGCGGCGGAAAAGCTGGCCGGCCGCGGCGTAAGCGTCACGCTGATAGAAAAATTGCCCGCAATCGGCGGCAAGGTGCGCTCTTATGGCTGTAAGGCCACTGACACCTGCCAGGACTGCGGCGTTTGTCTGACCGGCGGCTTGTGGGATAAGGTTTCGCGCCACCCCAATATCCGTGTGATAACCGGCGCTGTGGTCAAAGATATTACCGGCCGGCCGGGTGACTTTACCGCAACGATCGATGACGGCGCATCCGTGCAGTATATAAGCGGTCTGGAGGCCGCCCTGGTCAGCACAGGTTTTGAGGGTCAAACCGGCAGATTTTCCTCTCACTTGCAAATTGAAGGGGGACAGGGGCTGATTACCGGCGGACAGCTGGAAGAGCTTATGCTGGGCAGAACAAGCACCGGCCTGTTCGAAGCCCCGCCCCAAAGCGTTGCTTTTATCCAGTGTGTCGGTTCGCGGGATCAAAACGAAGGCGGGCTTTATTGTTCGAAAGTTTGTTGCGCCTACTCCACCCGGTCGGCCAAAGTGATCGCGAGCTATTACCCGGACTGCAAGATCACCTTCTTTTACATGGAGCTGCAAAATGTAAAAAATACCGACTACTTCTCCGGCTTGCGGGAACAAGGGATGGAATTTATCAAATGCAGGCCGCTCCGGGTCAGCGGCGGTGAGCCGGCTGTAGTGGAGTACGATGACCCGGCCGGTGGAATGAAGCACCGCGAATTTGACCTTGTGGTGATGTCCGAGGGGATACATGCCGGGCAAGACAACGACCGGATCGCTGAGTTGTATGGGCTGGGCCAGGACGAAAACGGTTTCCTTTCCGCGAGCGGGGCGAAAGCCGGCGTATATCTTTCCGGCTGTGCGCGGACCCCTTTAAAAATCGCGGAGGCATACGCCGATTCGGTGGCGGTGGCGGGCATGATTCTGGCCGGCCCTGAAAACAAGGGGGTGTCGGGATGAATGTGCTGATTGTCGGCCAGAACAAGTTGGGCAAACAGGCGTGTGAATACTTTGCCGGGAGGGGATGGATGCCGGTTCTGCTTGCGGATATAAGCCAGCTGCGCGCCCTGCACGGACAGGCCGGGGGTTTTGTTGCCAAGACCAAAAGCGGCGAAATCAAAGCCGAGGCAGTGGTCCTAACCGAACAGCCGTCCGCGCCGCCGCCCGAAATCGCGGGACTGTCCACCCGCTCTCTCTATGAAAATGACAAGGCGGCGGTCACGACCAAAACCGACCGGCTTGAACCGGTGGTCTTCCTGCTTGATTACGTTTGTGAGTCACCTTTGGCGGCAACAATCAGGGCGCTTGGCGACGCCGCACAGCTGGCCAAAGCCAAGCGCAGGGTTTACTATCTGGCCAGGTTTGTACGCACAGCGGGGCAGGGGATCGAAACCCTTTACCGGGATGCCAGAATCGCGGGCGTGACTTTCTTAAAGTATGAGACGCTGGAAATCACCGCCGACCAAGATACCGAAGTGTTCTCGGTTAAGGCAAGCGACGGCGTGGAGGAACTTGCGCTGAAGACCAGGACTGTTTACGCCGACGGCGGCCGGGAGGTGGGTGAGCGGTTCTCTTTGGCGGCAAGTAAGTTAAATCTTACATCCGGTGAGAACGGATACCTCACCGAAGATAAATATTACCTCTCACCTGTGCGTACCAGCCGCAGGGGTGTTTATCACATCCCCCGCGATCTCGCGGCCGAACGGTTGGTCGAAGGGCTGGGCTACATACATGCAAGCGCACTAAGCAGCTTATGGGACTTACCAACACAGGGGGCTGCGGTCATTGACGGCGAGAAGTGTGTGCTTTGCTACAGCTGTTATCGGGCCTGTACGCACGCGGCGCTCAGACCGGATACCGCCGCCCGGCGGATGCAAAGCTTAAGCGAAGCCTGTGCCGGGTGCGGTTCTTGTGCAAGTATCTGCCCGGGCAACGCGATCACGCTGGAAAAAGACGAAAGTATCCCAACCATTGGCGACAAGTCGGAGAAATCGCTGGTCATCTGCTGTGAGAACTCAGCGGCTGCCGGTGCGCAACGGGCGCTTTCCATGTTGGGCAAGGACGCCGCACAGATTGAAACCCGAACCGTTCCCTGCGGCGGGCGGGTCAGCTTTGAAAGGCTTGCCGAAGAGGTTGGCCGCTACCGAAATGTGATGGTGGCCGTCTGTGTGGATGATGCTTGCCGACACTTTAACGGAAACAAGCGGGCTTGCGCCCAAAGTACACGCCTGAGCGAGATGCTGGGTGCTGCCGGGCTTGCGCCCGACCGGATTTGTTTTACACAGGTATCACACGCGATGCCCGGCGTTTTTCGGGATGCGCTGCGCGAAATGATAAAGGGGGGATCAAGTTGATTATCGCCGAGCCAAAAAAACTTGCCGATGTTCTGTGCGCTGTAGAGCCTTACCGCAATGTGGCTGTGGCCGGCTGCGGCACCTGCGTGACTGTCTGTCTGGCGGGCGGAGAAAAAGAAGCCCTTGGTGTGGCCGGCATGATCCGCCTGGCGGCCAAAGAAGCCGGGCGGGAAGTGATCGTCAGTGTAACCAACCCCATCCGGCAATGCGATATGGAGTTTCTGGACAGCCACGAGGCCGAACTGGAAGAGGCCGACTGCATCCTGTCCCTGGCATGTGGCGCCGGGGTGCAGTTTATGGCTGAAAAATTCCCGGACAAAGTGGTGGTTCCGGGGGTAGACACCAAGTTTATCGGGGTCAACCGCGATCTCGGTTATTGGACCGAGATGTGCCAAGGCTGCGGCAATTGCATATTGGAAAAAACCGGCGGGGTCTGCCCGGTATCGCGGTGCTCGAAAAGCCACTTCAACGGGCCTTGCGGCGGATCCTCCACCGGGAAGTGTGAGATTGACCCGGAGACCGAGTGCGGCTGGCAGCTGATATACGATCGATTAAGCCGGATCAACCAGCTTGACCGGTTATTGGAAGTCAACGAAACCCGAGATTGGTCGACCAGCAGAGACGGCGGCCCCCGCATTGTGCGGCGGCAAGACGTGACCCTATAAGGAGGTGTGGCTGTGTCAAGTGAAAAATCAAATCTGCAAAAGATACTGGAGGCGGGGCATTTTTCCGTTTCCAGCGAGATCGGCCCGCCTATGAGCGCAAACGGACAGTTTGTCCGCGGCCACGCGAAAGAATTGGCCGGGCTGGTGGACGCGGCCAATGTGACCGACTGTCAGACTGCCATTGTCCGGATGTCCAGCGTGGCGGCCTGTTGTTTGTGTGCGCAGGAGGGCCTTGAGCCGGTCTTGCAGATGACCTGCCGGGACCGCAACCGGATCGCCATTCAAAGTGATCTTTTGGGTGCGGCGGCGCTGGGGCTTAAGAACCTAGTCGTCCTTTCCGGCGACCACCAGAGCTTCGGGAATCATCCCCAGGCTAAAAATGTCTTCGACGTTGATTCGGTGCAGCTGCTGGCTGCCCTGCGTGATCAGGCCGAAAACAGCGTGTTCATGAGCGGCGCAAAGACCAAGATGCCGGCCGAGTTTTTTTTGGGCTCGACCGCCAACCCGTTTGCCGACCCGGAAGAATTGCAGTTGATCCGGCTGGAGAAAAAAATCAACGCAGGGGCAAAGTTCATCCAGACCCAGGCCATCTACAACATTGAGCGGTTTGGGCGGTGGATGGAGAAAGTTCGGGCACGGGGATTACACGAGCGGGCATACATACTGGCCGGTATTGTGGTCAACAAGAGCCAGAGGTCGATCGAGATGACCGGCATTGTACCCGGCATGGACATCCCCGAAGCGCTGATCGAGCGGATGCGCAAAGCTGAAGACGAGCAGGCTGAAGGGGTATCCATCGCCCTTGAATTGATAGAAGAGATCCGCAAGATTGAGGGTGTAAGCGGCCTGCACATCATGGCCATCGGCTGGGAAACAATCGTGCCCACCATCTTGGAGCGGGCGGGCTTTCTGCCAAGACCCAAAGTATAAAGGAGGAATCCTATATGGCTGACATACACGACCAAAGCTTTAAAGACCGGGTGGCGGCGCACCCCGGCGGCGAAAAGGTGCTGGGCTGTTTTCTGTGCGGCACATGCACGGCCGGCTGCCCGATCAGTGAGCTGGACGAAAGTTATAACCCACGCAAGATGATGCGGCAGATCCTGCTCGGCCTAAAAGATGAAGTGCTGGGTTCCGGTGAGATATGGAAGTGTTACCAATGTCACACTTGCGTAGCCCATTGCCCGCAGGATGTGCGCTTCGCCGACGTTGTACGCGCTCTGCGTGAGATTGCAGTCGAGGACGGTGTGTGCGACGCCGCCCTTGCGCAAAAGGTAGCCGAAGCGGACGCGGCGGCCAGAAAGCAAAGGCTGGACGATGTCCGCGCCCTGCTCAACAAATAAGGCGGGAGGATCGCAAATGAAAAAACCTGTAATGGTTGTCGGCGGCGGCATCGCCGGGATTCAGGCGTCCACCGATCTTGCGGATATGGGGATTCCAGTTTTTCTGGTCGAGAAATCCCCCAGCATAGGCGGGCGTATGGCGCAGCTGGACAAAACATTCCCAACAAACGACTGCTCGGCTTGTATCCTCGCGCCCAAGGTGACCAGCTGCTTTAATCATCCGCTGGTCAAGACGCTCACCTTGAGCGACCTGGTGGAAGTCAAGGGAGAAGCACCCAATCTAACCGCAGTGGTCAAGACCCGCCCGCGCTATGTGGATGAGCAAAACTGTAAAGGTTGTGACGATTGTGTAAAAGTCTGCCCGGTCGCGGCAAAGTCCGAGTTCGATATGGGGGTGGGTGAGCGGCGTGCGGTCTATAAGCCTTTTGCCCAAGCCGTACCCAACAAAGTTGCCATCGACAAGCGGGGGACATCCCCCTGCAAATACAATTGCCCTGCCAGGCTGGACGCCCATGGCTATGTTACACTGATAAGTGAGGGGCGGTACGAGGACGCGCTCAAAGTTGTCCGCCGCACCACCCCGTTTGCGGGGGTATTGGGCCGGGTCTGCCTCCACCCGTGTGAGGAGAACTGCACCCGCCAGTATCTGGAAGAGCCGATCTCTATTGCGTCCCTTAAACGGTTTGTCGCCGATTATGAGCTGGAGCAGGGGGTCAAACCCGCTGTGCAGATTGTTGAAGGTACTCCGGTGCGGGAAGAAAAGGTCGCGATCATCGGCGCTGGCCCCGCGGGGCTTAATTGCGCTTATCAGCTTGCTTTGCAAGGTTATAAGCCGGTTGTCTTTGAGGCGCTGCCCACCGCCGGTGGGATGCTCAAGTATGGGATACCCGACTACCGGCTGGATAAAGGCGTCCTGCAAGGTGAGATCGACATCATCAAAGATATGGGGGTCGAGATCAAGCTGGGCGTTGCGCTGGGTCGCGATTTCACCATCAAATCCCTCAAAGATGAGGGGTATAAAGCTGTGTTTGTAGCGGTCGGCGCGCACAAAGACATGAAGCTGGGCGTACCCGGCGAAGACCACAAGCGGGTGATTTCAAGCGTAGACTTTTTACGGGAACTCAATGGCGGCCGCAAGCCGGAAATCGGCAAACAGGTAGTCGTGATCGGCGGCGGTAATGTGGCTATGGATGCCGCGCGTTCGGCCCGGCGGCTGGGCTGTGAAGTTACCATACTTTACAGACGAACCCGCGCTGAAATGCCCGCGAATATCTGGGAAGTGCACCACGCCGAAGAGGAAAGGGTAAGCATCCGCGAGCTGGCTACCCAAGTCGAGGCTGTGATTGAAGACGGCAAGCTGACCGGGCTCAAGTGTATCCAAAACGCGCTGGGCAAGCGGGACGCCGGCGGACGCCGGGTACCGGTGGCGATTGCCGGTTCCGAGTTTGTGCTGCCGGTGGATACCGTCATCGTGGCCATCGGCCAGAGGGTGGATGCGCAGCCAGTGATATCCGGCGGGGTCGAGAGCCTGACTCGCTGGGGCACACTGGCCATTGATGAAGTGACCATGCAGATTGCCGGGATGGACGGTGTGTTTGCGGGCGGTGACGCAACCCGCGGCCCGGCCACCATGATCGACGCAGTGGCTGACGGAAACCGGGCGGCCACCGCCATCCGCAATTATATTGAGGGCACATCTTTGCCCATCGAGCCGTTTGTGTTGCCCCAAACCCCTGTGGATCAGGTCGAAACCGCCAAGTTGCCCATGATCTCCCGCGCGAAGATGCCAATGATCCCGATTGAAAAACGTATTACAACTTTTGAAGAGGCCGAGACCGGCTACAACGAGGAGACCGCCCGCGCCGAAGCCGCCCGCTGTGTGGACTGTTCGGTCTGCTGTGAGTGCAAACTTTGCGAAGAGGCCTGTCAATCCGGGGCGATCTGCCACAACCAGCAGGGAGCGACCCATGAAATTCCGGTCAGCGCGGTGGTGCTTGCGCCCGGTTATGATGTGTCCGATGACATCCCGCCTGAGCTTGGTTACAACCGGTTTACCGACGTGGTCACAAGCCTTGAGTATGAGCGCATCCTGTCGGCTTCCGGGCCGTTTGGCGGCCATGTGCAGCGGCCATCCGACGGCAAAGCCCCCGAACGGATCGCGTTTATCCAGTGCGTAGGTTCGCGCGACAAACAGTGCGGCGGCGAGTTCTGTTCGGCGGTCTGCTGTATGTACGCGGTCAAAGAAGCGCAGATCACCAAAGAGCATCTGCCAGCTGTGCGGGATATCGATATTTACTATATGGATATGCGCGCTTACGGCAAAGACTTTGACAAGTATGTGGATTCGGCCAAAAACAAGTACAAGATCAACTTTATCCGAAGCCGGGTAGGGGGGATCGAGCGGGACGACACTACCGGTGAGCTGTTGATCAAACATTGCGCCGCCGACGGGAACTTGAGCGAACAGCGCTACGACATGGTAGTCCTCTCGGTCGGAATGAAGCAGAACCGGGCGACGATCGACCTGTTTGGGCGGCTTGGTGTTAAGACCGACCGCCACGGCTTTGTCACCACCGATCTGCTGACCGCTCCTGAGACCTCCCGTGCGGGGCTGCTGGCCTGCGGGGCGGCGGCCGGGCCAAAGGACATCCCGGAAACGGTGGTTGAAGCCAGTGCGGCGGCAGCCGGTGCGGCCAGGCTCGCCAACCGCTGTGAGGTTGACCTTTACGAAGAATACAGTAAGTTCTTCATCGAAGAACCCGAAGTGCCTGAGCGGGACGTTTCGAAAGAACCGGTCCGCATTGGGGTATTCGTCTGTCACTGTGGGGTAAACATCGGCGGCTACGTGGATGTAAAAGAAGTGGTCGCGTTCGCCAAAGAACTGCCCTTTGTAGTTTACTCGGATGAAACCCTTTACACCTGTTCGGTAGACGCCCAAAAGAACATCAGTGAAAAAATTGCCGAACACCGGCTGAATCGGGTGGTGGTGGCCTCCTGTACCCCGCGCACCCACGAGCCGCTCTTCCAGGGCGTGCTCAAGAAATCGGGCCTCAACCCTTACTTGTTCGTGATGGCAAACATCCGCGATCAATGCTCGTGGGTACATATGGATGACCGCCTTTCCGCCACTGAAAAGGCCAAGGAGCTGGCGTCAATGGCTGTGGCAAAAGTCACATGGGCCAAACAGCTCACCCGAAAGAAGATTGACGTGGACAAATCCGCGCTGGTCATCGGCGGCGGCATGTCCGGGATTTCAGCGACGGGTGCGCTTTCCGGGATGGGCTACAATGTCTATATGGTTGAACAGAGTGACCGGTTAGGCGGCAAAGCCCTTGCACTGGGTGAAGACAGTTTTGGCAGGCCGCTGACCGGCTATTTGCGCTCTGCAATCCACAGCATTGAGTCTGACCCCGGCGTCACTGTTATGAAAAACTCGACAATCGCCGACATTGACGGCTATGTGGGCAACTTCAAAACCCAAATACAAACCCCGGATGGAGCGCGGGATATTACCCATGGAGTAGTCATTGTGGCGATGGGCGCAAAAGCCCGGCTGCCCGAGCGCCTGCTTTACAGCAAGAACGACCGGGTGACCACTCATCTGGAATTTGAAAACAAGCTCAAAAATATTGACACGGCATTGGATGGTATACAAGATGTGGCTATGATGCAGTGTGTGGATTCCCGGGACAGCGCACACCCTTACTGCTCGCGGGTCTGCTGCAATCAGGCACTGCGCAGTGCGATCCGGATCAAAGAAGCAAAACCGGCGGCAAACGTCACCATATTTTACCGTGAGATGCGCAGCTACGGCACAAGTGAAGCGCTCTATACCAAGGCGCGGGGCCTGGGTGTGCAGTTCGTCCGGTTTGAGGACGACGCGTACCCGACCGCAGAGGAAAAAAATGGTCGCTTGATTGTAAAAGTACACGATCCGCTGCTTGACGCGGCGCTTGAGTACCCGGCCGATCTCCTCTCCCTTTCCGGTGTTGTTCAGCCGAATGTGGAAGAGAATACCCGCATTGCCCAGATGTTAAAGGTACCGCTGAACGCCGACGGTTTCTTTATGGAAGCCCACGCCAAGCTGCGTCCGGTCGACTTCGCCACAGAGGGCGTTTATCTCTGCGGGCTTGCGCACAACCCCAAAGACCTTAAAGAGTGTATTGTAATGGGCAAGGCGGCGGCTTCGCGCGCGGCCACGGTCATCTCCAAACAGCAGCTGGAAACCGAAGGTACCATCGCCAATACCAACCACGATCTCTGTGTTGGGTGCGGCGCCTGCGAAGCGGTCTGCGCTTACAAAGCCATCGCGGTGGGTGAAATCAACTGGCGCAGACAGATGGTGGATAAAGCCGTAGTCAACGACGTACTCTGTAAAGGCTGCGGGACCTGTTCGGCCACCTGCCGCTGTGGCGCGATTGATGTGGGCGGCTTCTCGGACTCGCAAGTGATGAACGAGATCGAATACCTGCTGCGCGGCGCGCTGGTTTAAAGGAGGGGACGAGTATGAGTCAAGCCAAAGCCCAAGACCCCGCGCCCCACACCCGGGAGTGGACCCCCAGGATTGTCGCGTTTCTCTGTAACTGGTGCAGTTACGCGGGGGCCGATCTGGCCGGTACAGGCCGGAACCAGTACCCGCCCAGTGTGCGGGTAATCCGAGTGCCTTGCTCGGGGCGGATCAACCCCATCTATATCATCAAAGCGCTGGTAGACGGCGCGGACGGCGTGATGGTTTCCGGCTGCCACCCCGGAGACTGCCATTACCTGGCAGGAAACTTTTACGCGCGCCGCCGCTTTACCGTGCTCAAAAGACTGCTGACCACCATGGGCCTCAGTCCCGACCGGGTACACTTTACCTGGGTGTCCGCCTCGGAGGGGGCGCGGTTCGCGGGGGTTGTGCGCGAAGTTACCGAAAAGGTGGCCGCTTTAGGCCCCAGCCGGATCATGAAGGGCGGTGACATGGATGAGCTTTGAAAAACAAAGGGATGAAGTGGCCGCCCTATGTAAAAAACTGCTGGCAGACGGCGCTGTGAGCCGGGTAGTCGGATTTCGAGAGGGCGGGGTAGAGGGGATGTCCCTGCCTTATATATTCACCGACCCGGCAGGTGTGGATATGTTGACTTGGAATTCGCGGTGCCTGCCAAACCTGAACGGTTATTTAACCGGTGGGGAAGGGAATACAGCAATCGTCGCCAAGCCCTGCGATGCCCGCGCGGTGGTGGCGCTGATTTCCGAAAAGCAGCTGCGCAGGGAAGATATACACATAATCGGCCTGGTCTGCGACGGGATGGTGGATGCAAACGGCGACCCGCTGCCCGCTTGCGTTGAGTGCAGTGTCAACTGCCCGCCCGTGTACGACGATCTTATAGACGATCCCGATGTAGCTGAAAAAACTGGGGGCGAACAGGTTTCCAACGACACCAGCCTAGAGCGGTTTGAAGCCGAAATTGACAAGTGTATCCTCTGTTTTTCCTGTCGGCAGGCCTGTTACGGCTGTTATTGCCAAACCTGTTTTATGGATCGCGGGTCGCCGGGCTGGCAGCCGACTGTTCCCGGCAGGGGCGACAAGATGCTTTATCACGCCGGACGCACCATGCATCTGGCCGGACGCTGCGTCGAGTGCGGCGCTTGTGAGAACGCCTGTGCCTCCGGCGTGGATATCCGCTATCTAATCCGCGAGGTGACAAACTTTGTGGGTGAGCTGTACGATTACCGCGCGGGGATGGATCTCGACGCCCGGCCGGCCATGCTCAGTTATGCGGCCGGTGACCGGGAAGTCGGCTTTTTGGGAGGTGATGGGGATGGCCATTAGCAAAGACGTGATGCGCGGTTTTCTGGCGCATCTGTCTGCCGGGAGGACTCTAATCGGCCCTGTAGACACCGGAAAAGTGATTGAATACCGCAAGGCGTCCCCGAATGAAATTTTGATGGATGACCGCGTCTCTTATAAATCCATCAAGGAGTTTTACTTCCCGCAAGTCGAGCGGATGTTCACTTTTTCGGAGGGGGAAGTGCAGGATCACGACAACCCCGCCGGCTGCGCGATTTTTGGCGGGAAGCCCTGTGATCTCGAAGCCCTGCGGGTGATGAAAGCGGTCTTTACCACCGGCAAGTTCGCTGACCCGTTCTTTGAAAGGCGGTTTGACGCCAACCTGCTGATCGGTGTTGGCTGTATCGCAAAAAAGCCCGGTTGCTTCTGCGACCAGGTGGAGGTGGATATGGCGTTCTCCGATTTTTGTGACATTATGCTGGAGGATAGCGGCGAGGGTTACAATGTTGAGTATTTGTCCGAAAAAGGCAGGCAGGCGCTGAATGAATACCCGCCCACAAAAGATGTAGCCTGCGGCAACACCCGCAAGGCTGACCCGCCCCAAGCCGATGCGCTGGCACTCAGCCCGGCTATCACAGAAGCCGGTTTCTTTGAGGCCATTGACTGGGCAAAATCTACCGAAACTTGTCAGGGCTGCGGGTTGTGTTCCTTTATCTGCCCAACTTGTCATTGTTTCGATTTTCGCGATTCAAGCGAGAATGGCACAGTCCACCGTTACAAATGTTGGGACAGCTGTATCTACCCCAAGTTTACCCTGCACGCGTCCGGGCACAACCCCCGCGAAAGCCGCGCGGCCCGCTATCGCCAGCGGCTACTGCACAAATACCGGTATGTCCCGGATAACTTTGGGCTGACCGCCTGTACCGGCTGTGGCCGGTGTGTGCGCGGCTGCCCGGTCGGTATGGATATCCGCCAGGTGGTAAAACAAGTCATGGAGGTGCAGCCATGAGCACAAATCCTTATCTGCCCAAAAAAGCGCGGATCGAGAAGATCATACAGGAAACTTTCTCACCTGACCTGGACGTCAAGACTTTCCGGCTCAAGTTTGAAGACGGGCAGCTGATGGATTTTCTGCCCGGCCAGTTCGTTGAGTTTTCACTGCCCGGGGTAGGGGAGTGCCCGTTTGGGTTCGCCTCTTCGCCCCTACAAAAAGACTACTTTGAGATTACCATCAAGCGCACCGGAAAAGTAACCGAGCGGATCCACACACTGGACGAGGGGGCAAGTGTTTGGATTCGCGGCCCGTTCGGCAACACGTTCCCCCTTGAAAAGATGGAGGGCGCGAATTTGCTCTTTATTGCGGGCGGGCTGGGGCTTGCGCCCCTGCGGCCGTTTATCCAGTATGTGCTGGATGACAGCAACCGAACAAAGTACGGCAACGTAGATATGCTGCTGGCCGCGCGCACAAGCGGGGACCACTGCTTTGCCTACGACCTGCCGGTCTGGAACGAAATCGACCGCACAAGCGTCCGCCAAACCATCGACCGGGATGAGCCGGGTTGGAAAGGCCTCCTGGGCTTTCCGCACAACCTGGTCAGGGATATGCCGCTCGATTTTTCAAACCTGTACGCGGTACTCTGCGGCCCGCCGATCATGATCAAGGCGGTACAGGCCGCTTTGATGGAAATGGGCCTGCCGCTCAACCGGCTGTACACAACCCTTGAAATGCGGATGACCTGCGGGGTTGGCAAATGCGGCAAATGCAACATCGGTCACCAGTATGTTTGCGTTGACGGCCCCGTCTTCTGTATGGAAGAACTGGCACAGATGCCCGGTGAATATTAAAAAAAGCCGGCAGGGCAGGGATTTCCCCCGCTCTGCCGGCTTTTTTCGCGGTCTCTTAAAAAAACATGTAAGCCATAAAGTAACCGTTAAAGTTGGGATGTCTGGCCAGATTGACCTCACTGGCGGCGGTGAGCAGCTCGTTCATATCCGATAAAACTTGTGCCGGGGCGGATAGCAGGGCGGCCGCGCCGCCAAGACAGGCATTGCCCACCGGGATGGCTTTGGGCACAAGCTCGCCGGGGATCAGCCCAATGTCTGCCGCGTCTTGCACGGCCATGCCCTGACCCATTCCTCCGGCCAGATAAATGGCGTCAATGCCGTCATAACCCAGCCCACTTGTCTCGATGAGGATTTCGATTCCCGCGCGAATGGCCGATTTCGCAAGCTGAAGTTCCCGCACCTGCTTGCGGGTGAGCGGGCCGCCCTTTTCTTCACTGAGCAGAAGCCCCCGCTTGTTTACCTTTCCGGTGCGCACCAGCTCAGCCAGCGCACCGACCACCGCGGACGCCCCCACAAATTTTCCGGCCGTTACCGGCTGTTCAAAGGCCGGGCCGGCGGCGGTGGCGGTGACGGTCAGTCGGCCATTGTCGTAAAGCGCCATCTCGCCGTTTGTGCCAAGGTCTATCAGCAGAAAACGGCTGCTGCCCTGCGGCAGCAGATAAATCAGCCCGGCGGTGATGTCGCCGCCCACATAGGCCGCCATCCAGGGGATGATGCGCACCGGGCAGAACAAGCCGGAGTTTGCGAACAGTTCAGACGCGAGATAAGTTTCCTCCATCGAGCTGTCGGGGATATAAGGCGCGGCCCCAAGTCTTTGACAGGGGAAACCAAGCAGCAGATAAGCCATCACCGTATTGCACCCGATGGTGACGGCGAGAATTTGATCCGGTTTCAAATCCTTGGCGGTTAGCAGGGTTGCAAGCCCCTCGGAGACGCTGTCAGTGACCGCTTGTTTTAGGTCATTTAGATGACCTTTGTTGGCCGCGTCAATCCGCGAGATTACGTCTGTACCAAAGGCGCGCTGTGGGTTCATAAAACTGTGCCGGGCCAGTGTTTTTCCGTCACGCAGATCCATTAAGGCCAGCACCACGGTGGTTGTGCCGATATCCACCGCAACGCCATAGCCCTCCTGCGGGGTGAAAAGCCGCCCTGATGCGTTAAACCCTTCGAGAATGGCGGCATTCGCGCACTTGCCACAGATGATGCAATCGCCGCTGCACCTTTCAGACATGAGCAACCCCCTTAGTAAAAATGGTCATGCCGCTGTGCGCGATCCACAGCGGCTGTTTTATGCGCAAACCGGCTTACATAAAGACGTAGGTTACAACAAACGAGAACATGTCAAAGTCTTCGGCCTCGATCTCTTTCTTGACCAGTTCTTTGGCTTCACCGGTTATTTCGGGATGCCTTTCGAAATAGGCGTCGGTGTCAAGCAAGTATTTGGACGCAAGCATAATCTGCCCTCCCACTCAATAATTCGTGTTCACGGAAACCCACTCAAGCACCGCTTGCAGCTTGGGCACGTCAACAGATTTAATATCCATAATGCCTTTATCAAAGGCAAAATAAAAATTGCCGCCGGGTGCGCAGATATCAACCAGGCGCTTAGCTTCGTCTATACACTCCTCTTTGCTTCTTGTCAGGGTGATGGTCGGGTCAAAGAACCCGCCGATCAAATGATCTTTGCCCGCGGTTGCTTTGATTTTCGCGCAGTCGCCGTTTTCAAACATAAGGATGGCCGACTTTGGCAGCCTGGCAAGATACTCAGCGTAGCGTGTCCAATCTTCTTCTGCGAAGAGGGTACAGGCGACCCCCGCTTTGTCCATCCCGTTCACCAGTTCTTCCAGTGTAGGCCAGAAATATTTTTCAAAGTCACCCATTTTGATATACGGGGCCAGGTGCAGCGGGATATAGTTTATTTGACCCGGACGTATGACCGGTGGAACCGCCCGCTTTAACATAAGGGGCAGGGTGGCTTCACAGGCGGCCTTGACTTTATCCGCCCTACGGCGCAGGTCGATGTTGATCTCTTTAAAGCCCCGCAGCTGGTCGGCGAGGAAGTCAAAGGGCGCTTCGATCAGCTCACCGGTGATAAACCCGGGAACAAGCCCGTACTTTGCCGCAAGTTTTCCACAAACAGCGCGGGTACCCTCTGAATATTTTTTAAACGAGCGATACGCTTTGCCCAGCACCAGGCTTCTGTTGGCCGGGTCGGTGTCCAGTTCCGGGCAGGCCCGGGGCAGAAACTTTTCGACAATGGCGTCATACGGGTTGGCGATGTATTCATCGTACTCGTCTGCTTCCATGGTGACGATCTCCGGGTGCTGTACCGCGCCGTTCGAACCCATTACCCAGTTTCTTGCGCCCAAAATCTGATACGGCGCGGGGAAGCGAATATTCCCGACTGGCAGGGCGTCTGAGTAAAAATCTTTGCAGATGGATTCGAACGCCTTTTCGGTCAGTTCCATGTCGTAGTGGGCTTTCGCGAGGTCAACACCTGCGTAACCGCAGGCCGCCTCTAAAGAAAACCGGGCAAATACAAATACGCGCTTGGGAATCCGCCCCTCAATCGAGTCGGTTCTGATTTGTGTGCGCTCTTTAAGGGTCGCCATATCTACACCCATCCCCCGCAAGTTTTCACAGACTCCGCGGCGTTTTTGCTCCAGGCGTCCGCTCCGATATACTGACAGGACTCCTGGCTGACCGCGTTCCCGCCGATGGCGACCTTGACGCCGCCCCGCAAGCCCTTTTCCTGCAAAGCTTCAACCGTGCGCTTCATCGAGTCGATTGAAAGGGTCAGAACGCCCGACATTCCCACGATTTGCGGTTTGTGCTCCTCGACTGCGGCCACAAAGGCGCTGGGCGGCTGGTCAATGCCAAGGTCAACCACATGAAAACCCGCCGCCTCAGACATGCTCCTGAAGATATTTTTTCCGATGTCGTGGATGTCGCCCTCAACCGTACCAAGCACGATGGTGCCGCGGCTTCCGCCCACTTCGCCGCCCAGAAGCGGCTTTAGCATATCGATGCAATCGGTAAGCAGTTCGCCGGCGAAGATCAGGTCACCCACAAAGTATTCGCCCTCGCCAAATTTTTCGCCGACAATCTCCATGCCCTGCTGGCAGGCCGCAACAACCGCCTGTACCTCGTCTTCGCCGGGGCCGGACGCAATGAAAGCGTTCAGCTTTTCCGTTACCGATCCCTCGTCCAGGTCACCTACCGCTTGTTTGATTGCCAAAACATCTGCCATCTTTAAACCTCTCCTTAAATCGTAGTTTCTTTTCTGTGTGATTTATTTTTTCGGCCCAATGACCCCTTTGCGGAACGCGTTTAAGAAACGCCTGCAATGGCGGTCTTGCCCCAAGAGCGCTTCGGTCGCGTAGAGGGTTGCCCGCATATCCGGGGATAAGGGATCCATGATTGCGCTGTCCATCCCGGCATTCATGGCGAGCGTCAGGAAAGACCGGTTGACCGCTGAGCGGAAAGGCATACCGAATGAAATATTGCTTAGCCCGGAGGTAAAGTGTACCCGGGGGTATTTTTCGCGTATACCGGCCATTGTTTCAACAAAGCTGGCTATAGCGTTTTCGGTGGTGCTTAAGGTCGTCACCAGCGGGTCTATGTAGATGCGGTCCTCGTCGATCCCGTATTTCTTCGCTTTTTCCATAATCACTTCGCCGATCTTAACTTTGACCTGAGAATCCAATGAGATGCCGTTGTTGTCACAAGTAAGGGCGATAATTTTCCACGGGGTGTCGGCAGCTTTGGGCATAAGCCGGTCGCACTTGCCGTATTCCTCAGACACCGAGTTGATCATACCGGGCTTCTTCACATATGGCAATAGCTCCAGGATGATATCGACGTCCGAGCTGTCAATGCAAATCGGGGTTTCCACCGAATCCTGTACAATGTCGATCAACCATTTGAGTGTCTCGACCTCGATGGATGGGTCGGTACCCGCGCACACATCAATATAATTGGCGCCGAACTCCGCTTGTTTAAGTGCAAGCTCCCGGATGTATCCCTCATCTTTATTCAGTATGGCTTCAGCTGTCTTGGGGATCGCCCCATTGATTTTTTCACCGATGATAATCAAAAGACACCCTCCTTAGTTGATAAGATTGCCAAGTTATATTTTAACATGTTGGCATAATTATGTAAATGTATTGGATACACATCATTTGTGATTAACTGATGTGTAAATTGCACAGAAATTAAAATTATAATGCAATAAATAAAATCCCGGAAAGCCTGGCCGCAAGGCTTCCGGAGTTTTTGTGGCCGGTAGAACAACTAAGAACCTGTGAATACAGGTTCTTATTGCAGAGCGGTGTGATCGGCCTGCTTCTTTGCGTCCACTCTGCGCACGTGAAAAAGAGCCAGCAAACTGAGGGCAACAACAGTCACAAAGCCGATGTTGTAGCGCGATTGCGCCGTTCCATTGGCAATCAGATGAGAAACCGGGTTCATGATCATAGGGGAAAGGAATGCGGCAACCATATATGCCGACAGGAACATCGAGATTGCGAAAGTTGCAGAGCCGGGCCCGGATGCTTGCGCACAGCGGGACAACCCGGTCGGCATAGAGGATGCAAGGCCAATTCCGGCGGCGATACTGCCCAGATAAAATACCGGTATGGATGTAGCGTTGCCCATAAGCACCATCCCGCAGGCAAAGATGATAAAAGCCAGCGGCAAAGTATAGTGTCTGCACGTTTTATATATGTATCTGTAGAGCAGCCCGACCACAATGCCGGTTGCGGTCATCACCGAAGTGCCAAAGTTCGCGATCGCGGGGCCGCCCAAGCCGCGCTCGGCAATCAAGATGGCGGAGTTGGTGTTGATGACCCCCAGCGTAGTCAAAGCGATCACCATGGCCATGCCGCACATCACATACACTTCGCCGGTCAAAGTGACTTTGGATTTTTCAGTGGCCTGTTGCACATCGCCCTCAACGGCTGTTTTATCTTTCGGAATGCAAACAAGGCAGATCAGCAGGACAGGGATGGCGTACAAGAAAACAAAGAAGACATTCCGCCAGCCGGTCCCGATCAACAGCGCACCCAAAAAGGCGATCAGCATCCCGCCCATGTTGATAAAGGCCGACTGTTTGCCCATCACATCTGCCTGCTCTGCGCCCTCAAAATAATCGGCGATCAATCCGGTGGCCGCGGTCGAGGAGCACAAGCCGCAAATCGTGGGAAGAGGATTGGACACGGTATGCTGAGTATCTCGCCAAGCTGCCAAAGTCGGCCATCTTTATGTTTGAAAACGGCGACTGCGCGAAGATTAAAGAAACTGCGGGCAAAGATCATCTGATTGGCGGGTTCTTTGACCCGACCATCACCCTGACAAGAAGCAAAGAGGAGTGTGTAGACGAAGTTAAGCGCCTGATTGATGTCTGCGCACCCGGCGGCAATTTTTATTTTGCCTTTGATAAGGGCATTATGGATATTAAATCCGTCAACGTGCCCAAGTTGCAGGCAGTGCTTGAGTGGGTTTCTGTAAACACGAATTATTAAGCGGGAGGGCAAATTATGCTTGCGTCTAAATACTTGCTTGATACCGACGCTTATTTTGAAAGGCATCCCGAAATAACCGGTGAGGCCAAAGGGCTGGTCAAGAAAGAGATCGAGGCCGAGGACTTTGACATGTTCTCGTTTGTTGTAACCTACGTCTTTATGTAAGCCGGTTTGTACATATAACAGCCGCTGTGGATCGCGCACAGCGGCTGTTTGTATCCAGGGGGGTTATCTTGCGGCCAACACCGGATCAAAGGACGCTTTCTGGCCGGGCGGCACCAAAAGAAAATCCGGGTCGCTTTCGTTAAAGTTTAAAGTCA
The DNA here is from genome assembly GCA_009784625.1 of Oscillospiraceae bacterium. GTDB lineage: Bacteria > Bacillota > Clostridia > Oscillospirales > Ruminococcaceae > WRAV01. The sequence goes on from WRBI01000011.1 coordinate 51,072, forward strand.
GCATTTTGCGCAATACGCCGAAATGAGCAGCCAGCGTTACAATCTCAACATCAATCAGCTTGGTGAACGGTTGTACTCGAGCCGCGGCGGTTTCAAAATTCCCACAGCCGGTATCTATGTACGTGAAGTACTTGTAGTTCTTGTACATGGCTCGTATCACCCGCTCGCCCCTTGACTGGCCGTATTTGTCCAGCGAGTGCTCAAATTCCCGCAGGAAAGAGGTCGAGGTGTCCAGCCAGCTGTCGGTAAAAAAGTAGCTGTACTTGGGGCGCTCTACGCTGGCCAGGTTTTCGCGGGAAAGCAACAGGCTGATACAATCTTCACATTTGGGCAGGACGATGGTGGCCTCACCGGACGGGATGCCCGCTGTGCCGTTTCCACACCGCCCCATAGGCAACAGCAAATAGTCAACGCCGGTAAGCCGCGGAATAAAGTCACACAGGTAGGCGTTGAGCTTTTCTGGAGTCAGATGCAACTCATCCGGCAGGTAAAAGACCGGGTAGTGCAAGTTCTCTTCTTCCATAATCAGGGTGATCTCCCGGCGCAGAGCAGAGCAGGCAAGCATCATAACCTGTTTGTGTTCCATTATAGTCCTCCATTTGAAGCGAATTCAAACGCAGTACCTTTACACTTATAGCATATACCCCAATCATGTGTTTGTCAATAAGGCCGGCAGTAACTTTGCGGTTGCGCAGGAATATAAAAACCCCGCGAACAATCTGTTTGTCCGCGGGGAGGTGTTATCGTTCCTGTCGGTGGGATTCCAGCAGGGGAGTGGTAATGGTGTAGCTCTGAACATCGCTTAAAGCCGGTTTGAGCTTGATGATCACCCGGGTACCCAAATCTTCACGGCTGATGATATCGATCACACCGCCGTGACTGTCTACAATCCACTTGGCAATGCTCAGCCCAAGCCCGGCCCCGCCGGTCTGGCGGGTGCGGGAGGCGTCCGCCCGATAAAAGCGGTCAAACAGTTTTGGCAGGACTTCAGGGGGGATTCCCACCCCGCTGTCGGTTACCCCCAGTGTGGCCATCCCGTCGGCCATCTTGGCGTCCAGGGTGATCTGGCCGCCTGTGGGGGTGTATTTAAACGCGTTGTCGACCAAAATCCGCACCGCCTGTTTGAGTAAGCCGGCGTCCCCGCTGACAAAGAGGGGGGGGCGGTCGGGGCAGGCAATCTTGTGGTCGCCCCCGATCATCTCGCTTTCCCGGGCCACCTCCTTGACCAGCTCGGTCAGGTCGATGTAATCCATTTCCATTGTGATTGAGTTGTTGTCACTTCTGGCCAGAAAGAGCAATTGCTCGACCAGCTCTTTCATGTTCTCGGCTTCGGATTTGATGGCCGCGATCGACTCTTCAAGCGCTTTCGGGTCTTCTTTTCCCCAGCGGCTGAGCAGGTTTGCATACCCCTGAATAACCGCGATGGGTGTCCGCAGTTCGTGTGAAGCGTCGGATACAAAACGAAGCTGGCTGTTGTAAGCGCTGTCCACCCGATCGAGCATAGCGTTGATGGCCACAGCCAGGCCGCGCAGCTCTTCGCGTTCCCCCTCAACGTCGATGCGGGTGTCCAGCCGCTGTTCGTTTATGGCGTTGAGCACGTCGATGGTGCTGCCCAAATGCAAATCCCCGGGCGCCTGCTGAGCGCTCATGCTCTGATGGGCGGCAACGGTCAGCTGGCTGATTGGCAAGAGGGTCCGGCGAACAGACCGGCTGATTTCAAATAGCCCGGTGAGCAGCCAAAGCGCTTGGAAGATTAAGAGAATGCGGCCGGCGATGACGTACACTTCCATTAGGATTCCGGGCGCGAAGGTCAATACCATCACATCATTTGGGGTGACTTGCGCGGCGACCGCGTATCGCCAGTCGCCTCCCCCTAAATAATGGAACCCGCGTTCGCCGTAAACCATTCCCAGCCGGTTCAGCAGTCCGGTCGGCAGGTAGTGCGGGGCGGCCTGCCCTTGGGTGATTCCAACATCGATAAAGCGGCTGCCAAAGACAGCGTTGGCCGGATCGCCCTCAAGAAACATCCGCGCGCTCTGCTCAACCCCGGCCAGCACCCCGCCCCAAAACAAAGCGGAGATCAAAAAATTGACTAAAAAGAACAGCCAGAGTACATGCAAAGTCTGGCGGAGGGTGATTTTCCAAACAAAGGAGCCGCCGCCTTTGTTTTTTGTTGACTCTTTTGGCTGCACAGACACCATCCCTTTCTAACCCTCTTTTAACACATACCCGACCCCGCGCACTGTGTGGATATATTTTACCCCAAAAGCTTCGTCAATCTTACCGCGCAAAAATCGGATGTAGACGTCCGGCGAGTTGGTCTCGCCCTGATAGTTGTAGCCCCAGACCCGGTCAAGCAAAACTTCGCGGGTGAGTACGATCCCATGACTTTCCATCAGCGCAAAAAGCAGGTCGAACTCGCGCTTGGTTAAATCCAATTCTGTTTCGCCGTATTTGGCGGTTCGCCGGGCGGGGTCAATGGACAGCTGGCCGACTTGCAGGGAAGTGGTCGCGGTTTGTTTGCGCAGAGCGGTGCGGATTCGGGCGAGAAGCTCTTCGATGGCGAAGGGTTTGGTGACATAGTCGTCCGCGCCGCCGTCCAGTCCGGCAACTTTGTCCATCACCGCGTCCCGCGCGGTCAGCATGATGACGGGCAGGGAAGAGGTCTTGCGAATCCGCCGAAGCACCTCAAACCCGCCGATTCCGGGCAGCATGACATCCAACAGGATCAGGTCGAACCGCTCGGCTTCAAAGAGGGCGAGGCCCTCCCGGCCATCCGCTGCTTTTTTTACCTGATACCCCTCGTAAACCAACTCAAGCTCGACAAACCGGGCCAGTTTTTCCTCGTCTTCCACCAGCAGAATCTTTTCGCTCATTGTAATTCCCCTTGTTTAACGCTTGTCGTATCTATTAAGTTCATCCAACTCTCTTTCAACTTCGCGCAGTTCTTCTCTCAGCTCATCTCTGGCTTCGCGCAGATCTTCTTTAAATTCGTCGTCGAACTCTTCATTAAACTCTTTTTTGACCGCTTCGGCGGCGTTGGCGGCACTGTCCATAACTTTGTTGACTGCGGTTTTGTCGAGGTCGCGGCCGGAGAACTTGTATCTAAACCCGAAGAAGAGCGCGATGATCAATGCCGGAAGTGTGAAGTAAAAAGCAAAGATGGCCAGCACGATCAGCAAAAGAACCGGGACCGAGAAGACTTTTTCGCTCCCCCGCCAGACTTCAAAGTCATTGCGCAGGCTCTTGTCGAGCAGCCGGCCTAAAAACCGGAAGAGCTGCCCCATGATCGCGCCGAAGCTCTCGTCTTTCTGTTCTGCCTTGGCGTAGTCGGTGCCGGGCGACTGCTCACTTGTATTTTGAGAGGATGAGTAACTGCCGCCGGATGGGGGAGCAGCTACCTTGCCATTGTTCTCGAGATAGATCATGGCGTCCAACAAGTCGCCGCCGGTTGCGTTCAATGCCTCTTTGGCCTCTTCATAACTTACGTTTGCCCGGGCTCTGAGTTTTTCTACGTTTTCTAAAGTTGTCATTTTGTTTATCACCTTTCGTATGACCGTATTTGTTATGTCTACATCATACGCCGGTAAGATTAGCTTACCATATTATTAAAATGAAAGGTTGATTAAAAAGTTTTGGTGTGCGTTTAATATTTGAGCCCTAGTATACCACAAACCTGAATCAGACGCAAAACAAGACGGCAACGTGTTCGCTGCCGTCTTGTGGTATTATTTCGCGTACTCGATCGCGCGGCTTTCGCGGATACAGTGTACTTTGATCTGGCCGGGGTAGTCGAGTTCGGCTTCGATCTTTTTGCAGATATCCCGGGCGGTGATGACCAGCAGATCGTCGCTGATCACTTCCGGCTTGAGCAGTACCCGAATCTCGCGGCCGGCCTGAATGGCGAAAGATTTCTCTACGCCGTTAAAGGCATTGGTGATCTCTTCAAGTTTTTCCAGCCGCTTGATGTAGTTCTCAATGTTTTCCCGCCTTGCACCCGGCCGTGCGGCGGAGATGGCGTCCGCCGCCTGTACCAGACAGGCAATGGTGGTCTTGGGCTCTACATCGCCGTGATGGGACTCGATCGCGTGGATGACCTCGAAGTGTTCTTTGTGTTTTTTGACAAGATCAAGGCCAATCTGCACGTGGGAACCCTCGATCTTATGGGTGAGCGACTTGCCGATGTCGTGGAGCAAGCCGGCCCGCTTGGCCAGCGGCACGTTCGCGCCAATTTCGGCAGCCATAACCCCCGAGAGGTTGGCGACTTCAATCGCGTGATCGAGCACGTTTTGCCCGTAGCTGGTGCGGTAGCGCATACGGCCGAGAAGCCGGACAAGTTCGCTGTTCAGGCCGTGAACCCCGGTCTCCATAGTGGCGCGCTCACCGTCCTGTTTGATCTTGTTTTCCACTTCTTTTTTGGCTTTGTCCACCATTTCCTCAATGCGGGAGGGGTGAATCCGGCCGTCTTGTATCAGCTTTTCAAGTGCGATCCGGGCGACTTCCCGCTTTACGGGGTCGTGGCTGGAAAGCGTGATGGCCTCGGGTGTGTCGTCGATGATCAGGTCAACCCCGGTCAGAGTCTCAAGGGTTCGGATATTCCGGCCCTCACGCCCGATGATCCGGCCTTTCATCTCATCGTTGGGCAAAGGCACGACCGAGACAGTGATCTCGGCCACGTGGTCTGACGCGATCCGCTGAATGGCCTGGGAGATGATGTTCCGCGCCTTATCGTCCGCTTCTTCGCGCAGCCGGTTTTCAATGTTGGTGATCCGCAAGGCTTTGTCGTGTTCCAGCTCGTTGTCAAGGTTGGCGAGCAGATGGTCTTTTGCCTGCTCGGCCGAGAACCCCGAAATTTTCTCAAGCATCTCGAACTGATGGTTTTTGACAACTTCAGCTTCCTGCAGGGTCTTATCGGCGTTTTCCAGCTTGGCGGCGAGTTCTTCTTCTTTCTTTTCCAGCTTGTCCGATCGCTTTTCAAGCGACTCTTCTTTTTGCTGTGCCCGACGTTCCAGCCGGGTCACTTCGGTTCTGCGCTCCTTGAGTTCCCTCTCAGAGTCGTTCCTCATTTTGTGGATTTCGTCTTTCGCTTCTACCAGGGCTTCTTTCTTTTTGCTTTCAGCATTTTTGATCGCTTCGCTCACAACGCGCTTGGCTTCCTCTTCGGCCGAGCCAAACTCAGATTCCGCAATCCGCTTTCTATACTGAACGCCTGCGATAAAGGCAATAACGGCTCCAGCGATTAGGGCAATAATGGGCGGTAACAGGATTTGTAACATCGCAATACCAAGCCTCCTTTCCATATTTTATGATAAAAATCTTAAGATACCGGTTCACTAACCTGTGCGATTCCATCCACAGGTTACCGATAACCATGTAACCTACTCTGTATTTTATTACATTTTGGAAAAAATGTCAAGATTCCCGCGCCCCAATTGGCAATGTTTCTAATGTATAGTCGACGTATGATTTTTAAGCTCGTAGACTATATGTTGACAAACGGCGATAATCGTGGTAAACTCACAACGAACATGTGGACAGGCATTGCCTGCGTCAGCGGGGAAGTGTCTGCGAATACCCGGACGAAACAGTAAAGTTATAACGCTCAGTCACGCTTCGTCTTGATAATCCGGACGAAGCGTTTTGATATTCTAAAAATACGGGAGATGGCGACATTGAACATCACATTAAAAGGCGGGGTCGTCAAAGAATTTGAAAGCGGCGCAACCCCGGCTATGATTGCAAAATCTTTGGGTGAGGGGCTGTATAAAGCGGCCTGCTGTGCGGTTGCCGACGGGAAGGGCGTTGATCTGCGCGACGAGCTGAACGGCGACTGCGAACTCACCCTTTGCACATTCGAAAACAAAGAGGGCAGACATGCGTTCTGGCATACCTCCGCTCATATCATGGCGCAGGCGGTATCCCGGCTTTACCCCAATGTCAAGCTTGCGATCGGCCCGAGCATCGAGGGCGGGTTTTACTACGACTTTGACGTTGAGACCCCCTTTACACCAGAAGACCTTGAAAAAATCGAGGCCGAAATGGCCAAGATCGTCAAAGAGGCACTGCCCATCGAGCGGTTTGTCCTGCCGGTAGATGAAGCGCTCAACTTGATGAAAGACGAGCCGTACAAGCGCGAACTGATCACCGAACACGCGGGCAAAGGCGAGGCCATCTCGTTTTATAGACAGGGTGACTTTGTTGACGTCTGCGCCGGGCCGCACTTGATGGATACAAGCAAAGTCAAGGCATTCAAGCTGACCACAACCAACGCCGCATACTGGCGGGGAGATCAGCAGGGCCAGACGCTTTCGAGAATCTACGGGGTCGCTTTCCCCAAAGCGGCTGAGCTTGCCGCCCACCTTGAAAAGATCGAAGAAGCCAAAAAGCGCGACCACCGCAAACTGGGTAAAGAACTGGAGCTGTTCATGCTGCTTGAAGAAGGCCCGGGGTTCCCGTTCTTTCTGCCCAAAGGTATGCTGATTAAAAACCTGCTGATTGAGTACTGGCGGGAGCTTCACCACGCGGCCGGTTATGTTGAGATCTCCACACCCATCATTTTAAACTGTGACCTTTGGCGGCAGAGCGGACACTGGGATCACTACAAAAACAACATGTACACCACAAACATCGATGAAGCGGAGTTCGCGGTAAAGCCGATGAACTGCCCGGGCGGGATGCTCGCTTACCGCTCTAAGATGCGGTCTTATAAGGATTTGCCTTTGCGGATGGGCGAGCTTGGGCTTGTCCACCGGCACGAGATGTCCGGGGTACTTCACGGGCTGATGCGGGTGCGCTGTTTCACACAGGACGACGCGCACATCTTTATGACGCTTGAGCAGATTAAAGACGAGATCAAAAATGTTGTCCGTCTGATTGATCAGGTCTACAAAACATTCGGGTTTGAGTATCACATCGAGCTTTCTACCCGCCCCGAAAAGTCGATGGGTACAGCCGAAACTTGGGAGGCCGCCACAAACGCCCTGCAAAACGCCATCACCGAGCTGGGCTACGATTTCGTGATAAACGAGGGGGACGGCGCGTTCTACGGCCCGAAACTCGATTTCCACCTGACCGACTGCATCGGGCGCACCTGGCAGTGCGGAACCATCCAGCTCGACTTTCAGATGCCCGAGCGCTTTGACCTTGAGTACACCGGCGCCGACAATCAAAAGCACCGCCCAATCGTCATCCATCGGGTGGCGTATGGCAGCATCGAGCGCTTTATCGGAATCCTGATCGAACACTTTGCCGGTGCGTTCCCGGTCTGGCTTGCGCCCACGCAGGTCTCGCTCATCCCAATCGGGGATCGGCAGGTCGAGTTCGCCAAAGAAGTCGCCGCCAAGCTGGAAAGCCGTGGAATCCGGGCGCGCCTTGACGACCGCAATGAAAAGATGGGCTTTAAAATCCGTGAAGCGCAAGTCGAGAAAATTCCGTACATGTTGGTAATTGGCGACCGCGAGATGGAAAGCGGGGAAGTGGCTGTCCGCTCCCGCAGGGACGGGGATAAAGGCAGTGTAAAGGTCGAAAGCTTTATTGAAGCCATCTGCAAAGAGGTGGCTGAAAAGGCACTTTAACGCAGAACCCGGCCGGCTTGCCTTTGCAGTGTGTTTTGTGGTATAATGCCTACAGGAGGGCGTGAGCATTATACGGATTTTGATGGCCTGCCTTGCAGCGGCGGCCAATTGCGGTAATAAACAATCAAAGGGTGTTGTATGGACATAAACAAAAACGAACCGAAGATCGTACATCGCAGGCGGAGAGTGGGTTCCGAAGGCGATGGGGGTCGTGGCGTCCGCAGTCTTGACCAGAGACCCGGGTTGATCAAGTTCACTTTTGTGTTTCTTTACAAAAGCCTATACATTTTGGGCATTACGCTGCTTCGTCGAAAAAACAGGATGCTGCGCGGTGTTCGCCGGTTTTTCAACCGGCTGCGCGGCAGCTCGTACTCTTTCCTTGAAAAGCTGACCGAAGATACTTTCGGACTCGGACAACAGATCATGCGGCGGATGAAAGCGCCATTTATCCGGCTGGGAAATGTCCGGGGCGAGATGAAACCGGTTATCGAAAAGAGCAAAAACGACGGCAAGATACCTGTTTGGGCTTACGGCCAGATCGTCGGGACGTTCGCCAGGCTGCTTTACGCGATTGTGCGCACGCTCGTCAATCATGCACTGCCGATCTTGGCCGCGTTTCTTCTTTTCGTAGCGGTGCGGGATCGAATAGATGTACAGCAATCGGTCGGTTTGGCCGTTACTTACAACGACCAGCACATTGGGATGATTCACCACGAAACCATTTTTGAGGACGCGATACAAGAACTAAAAGACCGCTTTTTCTCGGAAGAGGATATCCCGATCGTGCTCACGCCGCAATTTACCTTGCGTGAGTTGGAAGAACACGAGGTGTTCGCCGACGCGAGTGCGCTGGCCGACCGGATTGTAGAGGCATCGGGCGGTGAGATCGCGAACGGCTTCGGCGTATTTATTGACGACATCTTTTTGGGCGCATATCACGACGTTATCCAGATTATCGAAGAGTTTGACTACATCCTTGACTCTCACCGAACCGGTATTGAAGGTGAGCGGGTAGAGTTTCTCAGGCGGGTCAGCATAACGCGCGAAGGCGTGTTTCCGCTCTCGTCCATACGGAGTTTTGAAGAGATTCGGGAAGACTTGCACGGCAACGACCCAAACGCGCCCACCACATCGTATACGGTTGTTGACGGTGACACGTTATCTCAAATCGCGCAAAGGCTGGAGATTTCCTACCAGAGTTTGGTCGACCACAATCCGACCCTTGTGAATGGCGGTTTGTTTCCCGGCCAAGTGTTGAATGTGCCGATTGCCCAACCTTTGATGCAGGTTCAGAACATTCGCACCGTTGTGTTCCCCGAAGAATTCCCCTTTGATATCGAAGAAGTCCCAAGCGTTGCCTATGTGCGCGGGTTTAGAAGTATATCCACTGTCGGGCAGTTTGGGGTGCGTGAAGTAACTGCCGAGGTGGCCGAAGTAAATGGGGTAGAGGTCAGCCGTGAGATCATGGGTACGCGCGTTCTCCGTGCGCCGGTCACTCAGCGGGTGATTGTGGGCACAAACAACCCCGGAAACATCACCTCGTTCGGCTCGGTGTCCAGCCAAGGGTTTCTTTGGCCAACACAGGGCGGTGTGATTACAGTCGGGTTGTGGGGATATCCCGGACACACCGGGGTAGATATACCCAGACCGGCCGGCACGCCGATTTTTGCCAGCGCGGCGGGTACAGTTGTTCGCGTGGTACACGGAAGGGTAGGGTACGGCCATTACGTGGTTATCGATCATCACAACGGGTACACTACGCTTTATGCACATGCCAGCGCCATCCATGTATCGGTCGGCCAGCGAGTCAACCAGGGCGATGTGATCGCGTCCGTTGGGCGTACCGGCAACTCGACCGGCAACCATCTGCATTTTGAGGTTCGCCGACATGGCCAGATTATGAACCCCGCACACTACCTGCAGCGGTAGCTAAATACGCAGTCCCGCGCCCAAACACAGGCGCGGGACTAATCCAACAGAGGTGGTTCTGCGTTATGACCAAAAAACTGATACCTTTGCTGGCTCTTACGCTGCTGCTGTCCGGCTGCGGCTTGGCAGAGCGCTTTTTGAGCCGCGACTCCCAATCCGCACCAGAGCAAGCGGCAAGAATTCCGACTCGCGGCGTCTGGCGGGAGGGTGTTTTTACAAGCGAATACCTCGGCCTGACTTTTCAGATGCCTCAAGATTGGACAGCCAGCATGGATCCGGATGTCAGGGAGTTGACCGACGCCGAAATCTTCGGCACAATTGCCACCAGTCCAAACGAAGACGCCAGTGTGCACATTCTTTTTAGAAGGTTGCATTTTCTGATTTTGGGGATAGATGAGCACGAGTATATGGCCTCGGTCGCTGAACAGGCGGGGGTTGACTTTGACTCTTTCGGGATGAGAAGAATCGGCCGCTACGACTGGCACGTATACGGAACGGTGGCCGGCGGCAATAATTTTGGCCGCTACTTTATTAATATTGATGATGGGTTTGTCCGCGTGATATCATTCTTATATACCGACCAGTCAAAGTCGCTGGAAGAGATGTTGGCGCTGTTCAGCCCGTTGTAGATTTCCTGTGTTGAGAGTTTAAACCTCGCTGAGTGGCGGGGTTTTTTTGTATAACAAGAAAAAACGCCAAGTATATCGATGGGCAAGTGGGCCTCTTAGAGTCTGTTGACATTAACTGATATAATAGCGATATGAAACTAAGAGAAGAGGATTACAGAGAAATAGCAGAGATATTCCCAATACAGCGCCGGAAATCGGAAATGAGCAACCTGGAAG
>WRBI01000012.1 GCA_009784625.1 Oscillospiraceae bacterium
CCGCAGAATAAAGCGCTTCCGTCGCATTTTTACTCGCTACGACAAGCTGGACATCATGTTCATTACCTTTATTTTCTTCGCTTTCATCGTTGATACATTCGCTTAATGTCAACAGACCCTAGTAAATGAGCTGAATGTTTTGTGCAGCGAGTTTGATGCGAAAGTGAATTGGCGCTGCCCGCTCAGTTCAATGCCCTGGACGCAAGAGCAAGAAAGCGATTTTAAGAGTAGAGCGGCCGAAGTATATGAAAAACTGAAAACAGAGCTATCTTCTGATTACGAGATAAAAAACGAACTGTGAGCAAAACAAAGAGCCACCCGCTAACCGGCGGGTGGCTCTAGTTGTAGGGTGAATCTTAGTTGATTTTGATAACAACGCCCGAGCCAACGGTGCGGCCGCCTTCGCGGATAGCGAAGCGCAGGCCTTCTTCGATGGCGATGGGGGTGATCAGCTCAACGTCCATCTCGACGTTATCGCCGGGCATACACATTTCAACGCCTTCAGGCAGTGTGACCACGCCGGTTACGTCGGTTGTGCGGAAGTAGAATTGCGGGCGATAATTGTTAAAGAAAGGGGTGTGGCGGCCGCCTTCGCTTTGTTTGAGGACGTAGACATTGCCGCGAAATTTGGTGAGCGGCTTGATCGAGCCGGGTTTGGCCAGAACTTGGCCGCGCTCGATGTCTGTGCGGTTTACGCCGCGAAGCAGGGCGCCGATGTTGTCGCCGGCTTCAGCGTAATCAAGGATTTTGCGGAACATTTCAACGCCGGTAACAACCGACTTGCGGGTGTCGCGGATACCGATGATTTCAACTTCTTCGCCGGTCTTGACTTGACCGCGCTCAACTCTGCCGGTGGCGACGGTGCCGCGGCCGGTGATGGTGAACACGTCTTCGACAGGCATAAGGAAAGGAAGTTCGGATTTGCGCTCAGGGGTGGGGATATAGCTGTCAACAGCAGCCATCAGCTCAAGCACAGGTTTGTACTCATCGCCGTTGATGTCCTCGCCGCCTTCGAGAGCTTTCAGGCCGCTGCCTTTGATAATAGGTGTGTCATCGCCGGGGAAGTCGTACTCGTTGAGCAGTTCGCGAACTTCCATTTCAACCAGCTCGATCAGCTCGTCGTCGTCGACCTGGTCAACTTTGTTCAGGAAGACAACGATATAAGGTACGCCAACCTGACGGGAAAGCAGGATGTGCTCACGGGTCTGGGGCATCGGGCCGTCAGCGGCCGAAACAACCAGAATCGCGCCATCCATCTGAGCCGCACCGGTGATCATGTTCTTAACATAGTCGGCGTGCCCGGGGCAGTCAACGTGGGCGTAGTGGCGGTTTTCAGTTTCGTACTCAACGTGGGCGGTGTTGATGGTGATTCCGCGCTCTCTCTCTTCGGGAGCTTTGTCGATCATGTCGTAAGACATAACCTGGGCGCCGCCCTGTTTGGCGAGAGTTTTGGTGATGGCAGCGGTAAGGGTGGTTTTGCCGTGGTCAACGTGACCGATGGTGCCGATGTTAATATGAGGTTTGTTGCGTTCGAATTTTTGCTTGGCCATTTGTAAATTTTCCTCCCTTTATTTCAGGATTATACTCGTCTATCTTCCAACTGCTATTGTAGCAAGATGTGCCTCAAATTGCAAGTGGTTCTAACCATTTTTGGAAATACCTTCTGCAATTGACTTTGGCACTTCGATATAGTGGGACGGTTCCATGGTGTATTGCCCCCGGCCCTGGGTCTTTGAGCGCATGTCGGTCGCGTAGCCGAACATCTCGGAAAGCGGCACGAACGCGTCGATTTGTTGGGCGCCGCCCACTGCGTTCATCCCCTGAATCTGGCCGCGGCGGCTGTTCAGGTCCCCGATTACGTCGCCCATATAATCTTCGGTGACGGTGACGGTCACTTTCATGATCGGCTCAAGCACACAGGGGTCGGCTTTTGCCATACACTCTTTGAACGCCATCGAGCCCGCGATCTTAAAGGCCATTTCTGAGGAGTCAACTTCGTGGTAAGAGCCGTCGTAAACGGTGGCGATGACGTCTACCACCGGGTAGCCGGCCACAATTCCGGCGTGCATAGCGCCTTGAATCCCCTGATCGATCGGGTTGATATACTCTTTGGGGATCGCGCCGCCCACGATTTTGTTTTCGAACAGGTAACCCTTGCCGCTCTCGTTGGGGGATATCCGCAGCTTGACGTGGCCGAATTGGCCTCGGCCGCCCGACTGGCGCGCGTACTTGGTGTCCGACTCGGCGGTCTTGCGGATGGTTTCTTTGTAGGCGACCTGGGGTTTGCCGACATTGGCTTCGACCTTGAACTCGCGCAGCAACCGGTCAACAATGATCTCAAGATGAAGCTCACCCATCCCGGCGATGATGGTCTGCCCGGTTTCCTGATCGGTGTAAAAGCGGAAAGTCGGGTCTTCTTCGGCCAGTTTTTGCAGGGCGATGCTCATTTTTTCCTGACCGGCTTTGGTTTTGGGCTCGATCGCTACCCGGATAACCGGATCGGGGAACTCCATCGACTCAAGGATGATCGGGTGTTTCTGATCACAGAGCGTATCGCCGGTTGTGGTGTTCTTCAGCCCGACCGCGGCGGCAATGTCACCTGCATAGCAGATTTCAAGATCCTGCCTGTGGTTGGCGTGCATCTGAACAATTCGGCCGACCCGCTCGGTGTTGTCTTTGGTCGAGTTGTAGACCCCGGTGCCCGAGCTGAGTGTGCCCGAATAGATGCGGAAGAAACACAGCTTGCCCACAAAGGGGTCGGTGGCGATTTTGAAAGCCAGCGCGGAGAACGGCGCGTCGTCTGAGGATGGGCGGGAGTCTTCCCCGTCGGTTTTGGGGTTGATCCCTTTGATGTCCTCAATGTCTGTGGGCGCGGGCATGTAGTCCACAATCGCGTCCAACAGCTTTTGTACGCCCTTGTTCTTGTAGGATGTTCCGCAGACTACGGGAACCATCGTATTGGCCAGAGCAGCCGCCCGAACCGCCCGCTTGACGTCTTCAACCGGCAACTCTTCCTCGCCGCCCAGATAGCGCTCCATCAGTTCTTCGTCCTGCTCCGCGACCGATTCCATCAGCTTGGCGTGCATATCCTTGGCAACGTCCAAAAGGTCTGCCGGAATTTCTTCCACCCGGATGTCTTTGCCCAAGTCGTCGTAATAGACATAAGCTTTCATCTCAACCAAGTCGACGATTCCTTTAAAGGTATCCTCAGCCCCGATCGGGATTTGGATAGGCACTGCATTGCACTTGAGGCGGTCGTGCATCATCTCAACCACACGGAAGAAGTCGGCGCCCATGATATCCATTTTGTTGACGTAGGCCATCCGCGGTACGCGGTATTTGTCGGCCTGGCGCCAAACGGTTTCTGACTGCGGCTCGACCCCGCCCTTGGCGCAAAACACGGTAACTGAGCCGTCCAGCACCCGCAGCGAGCGCTCGACTTCGACGGTGAAGTCAACGTGCCCGGGGGTGTCTATGATGTTGATTCTATGGCCGTTCCAGAAGGCAGTAGTGGCAGCGGAGGTGATTGTGATCCCTCTTTCCTGCTCCTGCTCCATCCAGTCCATTGTTGCGGCGCCCTCGTGAACCTCGCCAATTTTATAGGTTCTTCCGGTGTAGTAAAGAATACGCTCGGTCGTGGTCGTTTTACCAGCATCAATGTGGGCCATTATGCCTATATTCCGAGTAAGTTCTAAGGCCACTTCTCTTGGCATAAAGTCCTCCTTGGGTTTAATCAATGGACAATTGACAGTTGACAATTGACAATTATGGTGTCCGCTACGCGGACGTTATTCAAAACATTGCGTAGCGATACATTCATTGTCAATTGTACATTGTAAATTGTTAATTGTGAACTACCAGCGGTAGTGTGCGAATGCGCGGTTGGCTTCGGCCATTTTGTGGGTGTCGTCCCGCTTTTTGCAGGCGCCGCCCGTGCTGTTCAGGGCGTCCATCAATTCACCGGCCAGGCGCTCTCTCATGGTTTTTTCATTGCGCTTTCTTGAAAAGCTGGTCAACCAGCGCAGGCCCAGGGTCTGTCTGCGTTCCGGGCGCACTTCAATCGGCACCTGGTAGGTCGCGCCGCCGACACGGCGGGCTTTAACCTCCAGCACCGGCATGATGTTTTCCATAGCGGTTTCAAAAGCGTCCAGCGGTTCTTTGCCTGTCTTTTCGCGAACGATGTCAAACGCGCCGTAAACAATTTTTTGGGACACGCCTTTTTTGCCATCCAGCATAATGCTGTTGATCAGGCGGGTTACCAGCTTGGAATTGTACAGCGGATCAGGCAAGACATCGCGCTTTGCGATCGTTCCTCTTCTTGGCACTTCGCTTCCCTCCTTCATAAGGATGAATTCATCGGTACTCGAAAGCGTCAAAACTCCCGTTGCCCAAGAAATCGGAAACATATATATGTTAACCGTTTTTCCCGGCAATCAATCTAAATATTAGACTTTGTTGGGCAGTTTCTTACTTTGCTTTGGGCCGTTTGGCACCATACTTGCTTCTTGACTGCTTGCGGTTGGCTACGCCCTGGGTATCCAGCGTGCCGCGAACGATGTGGTAACGGCAGCCAGGCAGGTCTTTGACACGCCCGCCGCGGATCAAGACAACGCTGTGCTCTTGCAGGTTGTGCCCTTCGCCCGGGATATAGGCCGTCACTTCGATCTGGTTTGAGAGCTTGACACGGGCAACTTTGCGCAGAGCCGAGTTCGGCTTCTTGGGTGTCGCGGTACGAATGGCCGTGCAGACGCCTCTCTTTTGGGGGGAATCGTGGTCGGTCATGATCCGCTTTTTCGAGTTCAGCCCTTTGAGCAGCGCGGGGGATGTGCTCTTGGTCACCAGAACCTCCCGGCCTTTTCTCACCAATTGGTTAAAGGTTGGCATATGGGTTCTCCTTTCTCAAATAATTATCGATAAGCGATATTCGCCATCAATCGCACTTGTGGGGCGCGGGTTATTCGCGCCCCAAAGATTTTATCACTTATTACCGGTTCTTGTCAAGAGACTTTGTCGAATTTTACAAAGCCGGCGGTTATTCGGCCCGCTCGATGAAGATCGGGGTATTGAACGGCATCCCGCGGTTTGTGGGGGGTTCGGGCTCTTCCCGCCGGTCGTCTTCTTCGGCCTGCTTGATGGCTTTGTCAAACGCGGTGGGGATGGGGATGGACCGGCGGTCCTTCTCGAATTTTGAGTAGACCACGGTGCCGGTGCCGGCCGGGATGAGCTTGCCGATGATGACATTTTCTTTCAGCCCGACCAGCGGGTCGACCTTGCCCTGGATGGCCGCTTCGGTGAGCACGCGTGTGGTTTCTTGGAAAGCCGCGGCGCTCATAAAACTTTCGGTAGCCAGGGAGGCTTTGGTGATACCGAGCAGGAGCGGGGTACTGCCGGCCGGCTGGCGGGTGCCGCCGTCCAGGCTGTTCAGCTGGGCGATGTGGGCGTTTGCCTGATTGAACTCGTGCTTTGAAACGACCGAGCCGGTAATCAGGTCGGTGTCGCCTTGGTCGTCGATCTTGATCTTACGCATCATCTGCCGGACAATGACCTCAATGTGTTTGTCGTTGATGTCAACGCCCTGTGTGCGGTAGACCCGCTGGACTTCCTGAATCAGGTAATCCTGCACGGCCAGCTCGCCGTTGACCAGCAAAAACTCGGCCGGTTCGACCGAACCCTCGGTCAGCAGAGCGCCCTTTTCGACCACATCCCCCTCGGATACTTTGAGGGTTGTGCCGTAGATGACCTGTTTTTCAAAGCGCTCACCGGTCTCGCCGTTTGTGACCACTACAAAATCGTTGCCTTTGGGGTCTTTTTCAAAGCTGATGACCCCGTCGATGTGCGCGATGATGACCGCGTTTTTGGGTTTTCGCGCTTCAAAGAGTTCTTCGACGCGGGGCAGACCTTGGGTGATGTCACTGGCTGATGCGATACCGCCGGTGTGGAAGGTGCGCATGGTCAGCTGGGTGCCCGGCTCGCCGATCGACTGGGCCGCGATGACCCCGACCGCTTCGCCGATGGCGATGGGCTGGCCGTTCGCGAGGTTTGAGCCGTAACATTTGGAGCAGACGCCGTTCTCGCTCTGGCAACCCAACAGCGAGCGGATGGTCAATGTTTTATGCCCGGCGGCGGCGACCCGCTCGGCGTCCATTTCGGTCATCATATTGTCTTTGGATGCGATCACTTCGCCGGTGTTCGGGTCAAGGACATCCTCAACCGGGTAACGGCCAAGCAGGCGCTCGGAAAACTCTTCGATGACCCGCCCGCTATCCAAAATCTCGTGGACGACCACGCCCGTGGTCGTTCCGCAATCTTCTTCGCGGATGATGACTTCTTGAGAGACGTCAACAAGGCGGCGGGTGAGGTACCCGGAGTCGGCGGTGCGCAGAGCGGTGTCGGCAAGACCCTTGCGCGCGCCCCGGCTGGAGTTGAAGTACTCTAGGATATTGAGCCCCTCGCGGTAGTTGGATCGGATGGGAATCTCGATCGCGCGGCCGGAGGTGTTGGCGATCAGCCCGCGCATACCGGCCAGCTGTCTGATCTGGTCCATGCTGCCGCGCGCGCCCGAGTCGGCCATCATAAAGATGGGGTTTTCGGGACCGAAGCTGCCTTGAAGCGCGTCTTTAACCCGCTGTGTGGTGTCGTTCCAGGTTTTGATAACCCGCTCATACCGCACTTTTTCGGAGATCAGCCCCCGGTCGTACCGGGCCTGGATCTCATCGATCTTGGTTTCGGCTTCTGCGAGGTAAAGTTTTTTCTCTTCCGGGATGACCGCGTCGGATACCGAGACGGTGATCGCGCTCTTTGTGCTGTACTTAAAGCCGAGCGTCTTGATTTTGTCGAGCACTTCGGCGGTGCGTGCGGTACCGTGCCGGGCGATACACCGGTCGATGATCTTGCCCAGCTCTTTCTTGCGGACAAGGTAGCTGATTTCCAGCTCAAACTGGCTGTCCGCATCAGTTCTGTCCACAAATCCCAAGTCCTGGGGGATCGGCTCGTTGAAGATGATCCGCCCGACGGTTGTGTCGATCAGCTTGCTGCGCGCGCCGCTTTCTAATTCGCGGGTGATCCGCACTTTGATGGGTGCGTGCAGTTCGATCACGCCGGTCTGGTAGGCCATGATCGCTTCAGCCGGGTTGCGGAACGCCTTGCCGGCGCCGCGCTCGTGTTCACCCATTTTGGTCAGGTAGTAAGAGCCGAGTACCATATCCTGTGTGGGGACAGCAACCGGCCGGCCATCGGATGGCTTGAGCAGGTTGTTGGCGGCCAGCATCAGGAATCGGGCTTCGCTCTGCGCTTCAGCTGAGAGCGGTACGTGTACGGCCATCTGGTCGCCGTCAAAGTCGGCGTTGTAAGCGGTACAGACCAGTGGGTGAAGCTTGAGCGCACGGCCCTCAACCAGCACCGGCTCAAAGGCCTGAATCCCGAGACGGTGAAGGGTGGGCGCGCGATTGAGCAGCACCGGGTGGTCTTTGATCACGACTTCGAGTGCGTCCCAGACTTCTTTGGAAGTCGCGCGTTCAACCATTTTTCTGGCCTGCTTTGCGTTTTGTGCATCCTTATTGTCGACCAGCCGCTTCATGACAAAAGGCTTGAACAGCTCGATGGCCATCTCTTTGGGCAGGCCGCACTGGTACATCTTGAGTTCCGGCCCGACCACGATAACCGAACGGCCTGAGTAGTCAACCCGTTTACCCAGCAGGTTTTGGCGGAAGCGGCCCTGTTTGCCCTTAAGCATGTCGGAAAGCGATTTGAGCGGGCGGTTGTTCGGCCCGGTAACCGGGCGGCCGCGGCGGCCGTTGTCGATCAGCGCGTCTACCGCTTCTTGAAGCATCCGCTTTTCGTTGCGCACGATGATGTCGGGCGCGCCAAGGTCAAGCAGCTTGTTCAGCCGGTTGTTGCGGTTGATCACCCGGCGGTAAAGGTCGTTGAGGTCGGAAGTCGCGAACCGGCCGCCGTCCAGCTGTACCATCGGGCGGATTTCGGGCGGGATTACCGGCACAACATCCATGATCATCCACTCGGGTTTGTTCCCCGAAGTGCGGAAAGCCTCGACGATTTCCAGCCGCTTGAGGGTCTTGGCGCGTTTTTGGCCGGTGGCTGTCTTCAACTCTTCCTTGAGTTCAACCGACAGGGCGGGGATATCCACCTGTTCAAGCAGCTTCTTGACGGCTTCGGCGCCCATTCCGGCTTCGAAATCGTCCTCATATGCTTCTTTTAGCTCACGGTACTCTTTTTCGGTGAGCAGGGTGTACTTTTTGAGATTGGTGCGGCCCGGGTCAATGACGATGTAGGCCGCGAAATACAAAACCTTTTCGAGCAGGCGGGGGCTCATGTTGAGCAGCAGCCCCATCCGTGAGGATGTGCCTTTGAAGTACCAGATGTGCGAGACCGAAGCGGCTAGTTCAATGTGGCCCATCCGCTCTCTGCGCACTTTTGAACGTGTAACCTCAACGCCGCACCGCTCGCATATTTTGCCTTTATACCGAATCCGCTTATACCGTCCGCAGTAACACTCCCAGTCCTTTTGTGGGCCAAAGATGCGCTCACAAAAGAGGCCCTCACGCTCTGGTTTGAGTGTTCTGTAGTTGATGGTTTCGGGCTTTTTTACCTCGCCATACGACCACTCCCGAATTGAGTCGGGCGAGGCCAGGCCAATCTTCATGGATTCAAATACATTAAATTCCAAGTAAAAACCCTGCCTTCCGTAAATCTATATTAAGTCTTGTCATTGTTAAACAGGCCAGGCTGATCTGTGCTTATTCTTCGCTGTCTTCATCATCGTCGAACAGATCATCCTCGTCCTCGTCATCGTCCTCATCGTCGTCCGGATCATCACCCAAAAGGTCGTTGTCCAGGTCGGGGTCTTCGATCTCAAAGCCACTTTCGCGCAATTCGCCGTCTACTTCGACGGTTTCGAACAGCTCGTCTTCCTTGACGTTCAGACCCATGTTGTCGTCGTCAAAGCTTTGTTTGAGGTCGATTTCCTTGTTGTCCTTATCCAGCACCTTAACGTCAAGTGCAAGCGACTGAAGCTCTTTGATCAGAACTTTAAAGCTTTCGGGAATGCCCGGCTTGGGTACGTTTTGCCCCTTGATGATCGACTCATAGGTCTTTACGCGGCCGACAATGTCATCCGACTTAACGGTGAGGATTTCCTGGAGGGTGTAGGCCGCGCCGTAAGCTTCGAGCGCCCAGACTTCCATCTCACCAAAGCGCTGGCCGCCGAACTGTGCCTTGCCGCCCAGCGGCTGCTGGGTGACCAGCGAGTACGGCCCGGTCGAGCGGGCGTGAATCTTATCGTCAACCAGATGGTGCAGTTTTAAGAAGTACATATAGCCGACAGTTACCTGACTGTCGAACGGCTCGCCCGTGCGCCCGTCGTAGACGGTGCTCTTGCCGTCCTGTGAGTAACCGGCCTGCTCAAGGGTTTCCATAATGTCGTACTCGTTTGCGCCGTCAAAGACCGGGGTCATGATCTTCCAGCCCAGCTGTTTGGCCGCGCGGCCCAAGTGAACTTCAAGTACTTGCCCCACGTTCATGCGGGATGGCACACCCAGCGGGTTGAGCACGATGTCCAGCGGGGTGCCGTCCGGCAGGTAAGGCATATCCTCGGCCGGCAGAACCTGAGAGACAACACCCTTGTTGCCGTGCCGGCCGGCCATCTTGTCGCCCACCGAGATTTTTCTCTTCTGCGCGATATAACAGCGAACGGCCATGTTTACACCCGGGCTGAGTTCGTCTGAGTTCTCGCGGGTAAAGACTTTGACGTCCACGATAATCCCGTACTCACCGTGGGGTACGCGCAGGGAGGTATCCCGCACTTCTCTGGCCTTTTCGCCGAATATGGCGCGCAGCAGGCGCTCTTCGGCGTTCAGCTCGGTTTCGCCTTTGGGCGTTACTTTACCGACCAGGATGTCCCCGGCCCGCACTTCGGCGCCGATTCGGATGATCCCGCGCTCGTCCAGTTCACGCAGAACATCTTCGCCCACGTTGGGGATATCCCGGGTGATTTCTTCCGGCCCGAGTTTTGTGTCCCGGGCTTCGATCTCGTACTCCTCAATGTGGATAGAGGTGAACAAATCGTCCCGCAAAAGCCGCTCGTTGATGAGTACGGCGTCTTCGTAATTGTAACCCTCCCAGGTCATGAACGCGATCAACACGTTTTTGCCCAGCGCGATTTCGCTGTTTTCGGTGGCCGGGCCGTCGGCCAGCACATCCCCGACTTTAACCTCATCGCCCACATCTACGATCGGGCGCTGGTTGATGCAGGTTCCCTGGTTTGAGCGCATGAACTTGGTCAGCTGGTAGCTTTCCACCCGCCCGACGTTGTCCCTGACCTGTACTTCGCGGGCACTGGCCTTGACCACCGTGCCCTCGGTTTGGCTGACGATCACAACGCCTGAGTCAATGGCCGCCTTATACTCCATCCCGGTGCCGATGATCGGGCTTTCCGGCCGGAGGAGAGGGACGGCCTGGCGCTGCATGTTCGAGCCCATCAGGGCGCGGTTGGCGTCGTCGTTTTCAAGGAAAGGGATCATCGCGGTGGCGACAGACACCACCATTTTGGGGGATACATCCATAAACTCGACCCGGTCGGCCGGCACCTCAAGGATGGTGTCCCGAAAACGGACGGTGACCCGCTTGTCGGCGAACCGGCTCTCTTCATCCAGCGGTTCGTTGGCTTGGGCGACGATGTAGTTGTCCTCCACATCGGCGGTCATATAGACCACTTCGCTCAATACCCGGCCGGTTTCTTTGTCTACCCGGCGGTAAGGGGATTCGATAAACCCGTATTCGTTGATCCGCGCGAATGTCGCGAGATACGAGATGAGACCGATGTTCGGGCCTTCCGGCGTCTCGATCGGGCACATCCGCCCGTAGTGGCTGTAGTGAACGTCGCGCACTTCGAACGAAGCACGGTCCCGCGAAAGGCCGCCCGGGCCAAGCGCGGAAAGCCTGCGCTTGTGGGTCAATTCAGCCAGTGGGTTGGTTTGATCCATAAATTGGCTGAGCGGGGAAGACCCGAAAAACTCTTTGATGGCCGCCATCACCGGCCGGATGTTGATCAGCGCCTGAGGTGTGATCACTTCCATATCCTGGCTCTGGGTAGTCATCCGCTCACGGATAACGCGCTCCATGCGCGAGAAACCGATCCGGAACTGGTTTTGAAGCAGTTCACCCACCGAGCGGATCCGCCGGTTGCCGAGATGGTCAATGTCGTCGATGTTTCCGATCCCCTTGCTCAGGCCGAACACATAGTTGATGGAAGAGAAGATGTCGTCTTTGATGATATGCTTGGGGATCAGGTCATCCACCCGCTCGGCGATGGTTTTCTTTAGGGTTTCTTCATCGCCGGTCGAATCGAGAATCTCGCGGAGCACGCCAAAGCGGACTTTTTCGTTGATGCCAAGCGGCAGGCAGTCAAAGCCGACAAAGTCGTGGATGTTGACCATCCCGTTGGATACGACTTTGATTTCCAGATCGCCGATCTTGAGGAAAGCCATGTCGACCCCGGCCTTTTCGATCTCTTCGGCCAGTGCGCGGGTTACGATGGTGCCCTCGTCGGCCATCAGCTCGCCGGTCAGGGGGTTGATGACCGGCTTGGACAGTGTTTGTCCGGCAAGGCGGCCGGAAATCGCCAGCTTCTTGTTGTATTTGTAGCGGCCCACCCGGCTCAGGTCATACCGGCGGGGGTCGAAAAACAGGTTGTCGATGTGGGTTTGTGCGCTGTCAACCGTGGGCGGCTCACCCGGGCGAAGTTTGCGGTAAACTTCGAGCAGCCCCTCTTCTACGTTTTTGGTCGCGTCTTTGTCCAGGGTGACCTTAAGCAGCAGGTCTTCGCCGAAGAACTGCTCGATCTGCTCGTTGCTGCCAAGGCCCAAGGCCCGGACAAAAGTGGTGACCGGGATCTTGCGGTTCTTATCGATGCGCACATATACAATGTCGTTGGAGTCGGTCTCGTACTCAAGCCATGCCCCGCGGTTGGGGATGATGGTGGATGAGTACAGTTCCTTACCGGCCTTGTCCCGGCTCAGCGAGTAATAAGCGCCCGGTGAGCGAACCAGCTGAGAGACGATAACCCGCTCGGCGCCGTTGATAATAAAGGTACCGCTCTCGGTCATAAGCGGAAAGTCACCCATAAAGATGTCCTGCTCTTTGACCTCGCCGGTTTCTTTGTTGTAAAGGCTGGCCCGAACCCGCAGGGGGGCGGCGTAGGTCGCGTCCCGCTCTTTGCACTCTTCAATTGAGTACTTGGGTTCGTTTTCCATCCGGTAGTCGATGAAGTCGAGCACAAGATTGCCCTGGTAATCTGTGATAGACGAAATGTCGCGAAATACTTCTTTTAGCCCCTCCTCCAAAAACCAGCGGTAGGAGTTCTTTTGTACCTCAATCAGGTTGGGCATGTCCAACACTTCATTGATGCGGCTAAAGCTCATGCGCACATTTTTTCCCAGTTGCACCGGCTTGACTTTTACCATAGGCCTATCCTCTCCATTTCACTGTATTTCTACATCCAGCAGAAAAAAACCGAAAGGTATTGAAAGTGGCTGCGATATGTGTTATACTAACTTGGTTAGGTCATACTACGGCCATTTTAATACAGAATATCATTATATCGCACCTGCAATATGGATGTCAATACATATATTGTCGAAACTTACCTTTATTTTTCTTTTTTTTACAAAAAAGCGTCATTCGATTTGTGAATGATGCTTTTGTCTTTTGGCACGGCGTTTGCCGCGCCGGCGGCGATGGAGGCAAAAGCACACATCGGTTTGGAAGATATTGCTTAGCGGAAAAGTGGATGCGCTGGGCAATCTATTGGATGTTCACATATAAGAACAAACAGAAGGAGAAGCGCCCACAAGATGCAAAGAGAGAAGCTGATTAGAGAAGTAAAAGAAGCATACGCCCAGCTGGCCGATGGCCAAAGCAGGGAAGATTTTATCCTGACCCCGCCGCAGGAACCGGTTCAAGATTATTTAGAGCGTCTGCTCAGCTCGGTCATCCACGCGATAGAAGAGGGCCGGTTCGACCGGTTTATGAACGGCCGCCAAGTACTTGAAGCCGTCGCAGACAACCGCGAACACTGGGGCGTGGTCGTTTAGAGCTGTAACCAATTTTTAACCACTTGCCCGAAAAGTGGATGATATAGACCTTTATTGGCAAAAGCAAGGCCAAATATCCACGATAGCCTGAAATGTTTTCACAAATCGGGAAGTATTATTGGCAAGCCGGGCAGAAACCATGGTCGCCTGGTACAGACAAAACCTCAACAAAACTTCAAAGGAGAAATTGAAATGAAAAAGATAACTGTGATGCTGCTTGTACTTGCACTTGCGTTTGGTGTGGTCGGATGTGCCGCAAACCAGGCTGCCCCCCCGCCTGTTCCCCCGGCGGTAGACTATGAACCCGACTACATTGAAGAAGACGATGAAGAGACTCCGCACATCGCCGTGGGCGACCGCTTTGAAACACACGAGTTCGAGGACGAGAACTTGTCGGTCTCTGTCTTTTACACCCGCCCGATGCACACACATGAGCATATAGTCGTACTGATCGCAGAAATCACCAACATCGGCGAAGACACTGTTGTCTACCAGATCGGTTCGGGCTCCAACCGCGTACCCGACGCCCTGACCGTTGAGCTTGGCCCGCTGACCGCTCTCTTTAAACCGGTCATCCAAACCATGGATATGCAGCACGGGACACTTGAGCCGGGCGAGTCGGTCACTTTCTCGCTCCCCTTTGCCCCCTTTACGCACGAATCCGGCGAAGAGCAGCTGATCGGCTTTGACCGCGACATCGCTTTCTTTGAAGAGGATGAAGAGTGGCAGCCTGTACCGATCGGCGAGTATATCGGCAACATCCGCTTTGAGTACCTGGTCCGCGGCGAAGGTGAAGACTGGTTCTTCATCGTAGAAGGCGACGAGCTTTTCAGCGTGGGCGGCGACTTCCAGTTCCTGCTCTTTGCGGACGAAGTATGGCCTGAGATGCCGGCTGAAGAACTTGATTATGACCAAGAAGATAACGGCGAAGAAGCATAAACGCAACGACAAAGGCCGCCCACCGGGCGGCCTTTTTTTGTCTGGATACTCTACTTAATCGGGAACACCACTTGGGTCAGCAGTTCGCTTTCCGGCGTTTGGTCGGGGTCGCTGAGGTAATAGTCGTAATAAACGCCTGTACTTTCCAGCGAATGAGTTTTCGCGTACTCCATGATCGCGCCGTAAGTTGTGTTAAGTTCGCTGTAAGGGCCTTTGTGTGTCGCCACGATCGCTTTGCCGGCACAGGTCTGGCTCATATAACATTCACCCGAAACAGGGACAGACTCCCCGACAGGGAATCCCCATTCGATATCAAACTGTGAAAAATCATCGTTTGCGTTCATATAGGCGAGGTAGGGCGGGCCGGTCATTTCTTTCCCCTGTTCGGCCAGATATGGGATCAGCTTGCCGCATATCTCGTCAATGGCTTTGTGGATGCCGTCCATCGTTACGCCGGTCTTCTTCATCGCCAGGGCAATTTGGGGTTTTAGGTCAGCGACTTCAATTTGCATTTAAAAATCTCCTTTTCACCGGGCTTAGCGGATGAGCATGGCCATCATGTTTGAGCGGGCCATGTTTGCGTTTTGTGCCATCATCGCGTATGTAGCTTCGGTCATCATCTGCTGGCGGGTAAAGTTCATGATCTCCTGCGCCATGTCGGCATCCTGAATCTCGCTTTGTGAGGCGGTGAGGTTTTGCCTGAAGACGCCCAGGCTGCGCCCGGCGCTCTCCATCCGGTTTTGTGCGGCGCCCACAGTGGCCCGCTGGGAAGAGGCGGTGTCCATCGCGCTGTCAATGGCGCGAAGAGCGTCCGATGCGCCGCCCGGCGTGTTGATGTTCAGGTTGTTCACCCCAAGGCCCAGGGAGGACATGTTGCCGATGCTCATGTTCATCTGTTGGTCGGCTGAGCCGTTCGCGCCGATTTGGAAAGTGAAATCGCTGGTGCTGTTTATGCTGACCGCGCCGGACAGATTGGCTGTTCCGGCCGGAACAGGCTGGGCGGCGGGGGCAGCGTTGGCGGCAATCGCTTCAGGCGCGACCTGGTCGGGTATGGCGGCTTCGGGTTCAACCGGCGGGGCGGCCGCTTCGGGTGCGGGCTGGGCGGGTATGGCGATCTCGGGTTCAACCGGCGGGGCAATCATTTCAGGTGCGGGTTGATCGGGTACGGCGGCTTCGGGTGCGGTTTGCGGCTGGGCAGCCGGTGCGGCAACTAATTCAGGCGTAGGCTGGTCGGGCACTGCGGCTTCGGGCTCAATCGGCGGGGCGGCCATTTCAGGTGCGGGTTGGTCGGGCACTGCGGCCTCAGGCGCGGTGGCTTGGGGCACAACGACTTCCGGAGGCAGGTTGGTTTCGGTTTCGACAGGACCGAGAATCTGGGGCGCAACCAGCGCGGCGGCCGGGTTAACCGGCGGCGCAACGGCTTCGGGTGCGGCCTCGGGGACTTCGGCGGCGTCCGGTGCGACAGCTGCTGCCTGGGGCGCTACATCAGGTGTGGCGGCGACCGGTGTAGCCGGTGCTTGGGCGGCCGCTACCGGGTCGACCGGCGTGACTTCCGGCTGGATGGGTGTTGTAAACGCTTCGGGCATGGCGGCCGCGTCAGCGGGAATCCCAGCCGGCGGGGCGGCAGCGAGATCAACTGGTGGTGTGGCCGGGTTAACCGGCTCGGTTTCGGGTATGGGGAACACAGCGGGCGCAAACGCGGCGTTTGCGGGGACGGCCACTGACTCGGCGGCCGTGGCCGGGTCAACCGGTGCGCTTGAAAGATCGACCGGTGCGATTGCGGGCGCGCTCAGCGCGGCGTCCGGCCCGGCAGGCGCGGCCATTTCTTCAGGCGCAAATGCGAGCATTGTGTCCTCGGGCAGAACCTCGGCAGGCGGCGCGGCAACCTCAGGTGTGGGGGCTGCGATGGCCGTACTGGCGCTTTCTTCTAAATCCCGGAACTCGGGCGGGGCTACATAGTCGAGGTCGGCAGGCGCAGGCGGCGACAGTACGTCATCCATGGGATTGGTTGCCACTTCAATTGGCGGAACCGGCGTAGCGTCCGGGTCAACCCGCATCGGGCCTTCGTTTATAAATGATGAAGCCTGCTCGGCGGAGGCATTGGCGACCGCCATCGCGGCGGACTCGGCCTCCTCGGGCGGGGCTGAGATTTCGATCCCGGAGGGCTGTTCGGTGAACTCGTTGGCAAGCTCCATCGCGGCAGAACCGGCTTCCTCCGGCGGGGCAGGGAACTCAATCCCGGAGACTACGCCCTCTTGCAGGCTGCCCACATCGTCAAACGCGAGGGTGACCGTTTGGCCGCCCCCAAAGTCGAAAGTGGCCTGGGTGTCGCCGGGCGCGACTTCGGTCATAGCGATGCTGCCGCCCACATTGGCGGTGATGTTGAAGTTCTCGCCCTGCTGCGTCAGGGTGAACCGCGCGCCGTCTTCGATCAGGCCTGTGTAGGAGACCTGGCTGATCCCCATTTCCTGTACGGCGCCAAGGCCGGTGGCCGGGCCGCCCATCAGCGGGATGTTGTTGAAGTGGGTCGAGGCCGATATCCGGTCCAGCTCGCTTTGTAAGGCGGCAAACTCGCGGTTTAAATGCGCGCGGTCAGAGTCGTTTAAAGTGGCGTTCGAGGATTGCACGGCCAGCTCCCGCATCCTTTGCAGGAGTGATTGTGTGCTGTCCATCGCGCCGTCGGCCGTCTGCATCAGGTTGATCGCGCTCTGCACATTTTCTGATGCGCGGTTCAGCCCGCCGATTTGGCCGCGCATCCGGGCGGAGACCGCCATACCGGCGGCGTCGTCGGCGGCCGAGTTGATCCGCAGCCCGCTTGAGAGCCGGTTAAGCGAACCTGCGGCGTCGGTGCGGTTGATTCCCAGCATCCGCTGCATGGTCATCAGGCTGGACATATTTTGAATTGTCATGGGAACGACCTCCCTCTATGTAAAGTGATATAGATACCTAATATAATTGTATCGTATCCGCGCAAAAATGTCAAGGAAAACCCCCGGCTTGTCAATCTGTTTTCTTCGTAGTACAATGAGAAAAACAAACAAGGAGGCAGGCGTATGGAAAGATGGGTGGCCGACCTTTGCAGGCGGATGCCGAAAGCTGAGCTGCACCTTCACCTGGACGGCGCGATGGATACAAGCGCGGCCATTCAGCTGGCGGCCAAAACCGGGTGGGCGGGGCTTGACCGGCCGCTGGGATACAAAGAACTTTACAAACGGGCGGTCGTACAGCAAAACGCGCGCAATCAGCATGAACTACTCGAATATTTTGAGTTGCCCGGGCTGCTTTTGCACACCGAAGAAGCGATGCGGATGATCACCCGCAGCTTGATGATCGAAAAGGCGGCGGACAATGTCCGTTATTTCGAAATACGCTGGGCGCCGGTTTTTCATCGGGCACGGGGTCTGAGCAGCAGGCAGGTGGTCGAAATTGTGCAGGACGAATGTGAGCGGGTGGCGGCCGCAACCGGCCAAACCTTTCGGCTGATTGTCTGCGGGATTCGAACCCTGCCGCTGGAGGAAAATATCCGGATGCTTGAAGAGGTCGCGCCGCTGCTTGGGGATAAACTGGTGGCCGCCGACTACGCCGGGCTGGAGGCCACAAGCCCGGACACAATGGCGCAGGAAAGCTTCTTTATCCGGGCAAGGGAGCTTGGCTTTGCGATTACCCTGCACTGCGGTGAGCTGCCGGGCAGTGCGCCCCGGATTTTAGAAGCAGTGGAGAAACTATCCCCCCGCCGGATTGCCCACGGCCCGCCAAGTATCGACGACCCCGGTCTCTGTGCGCTGTTAAAAGAAAAGGGCATTATGCTTGACCTTTGCCCGACCAGCAACATCCAGGGCGGGCTTTTCCCCGACCACGAGAGTTACCCGCTTCGCGACCTGATAAAAGCGGGCGTCCCCGTCAGTGTGAACACCGACGGCAACGCCCTGAACGACCTGACTTTGAGTGATGAGTACTTGCGTCTTCTGGATGCCGGCCAGCTTGACTTGGCCACACTGTGGCGGCTAAATTTAGACGCGCTGTCACACGCTTTCCTGCCCGAAGATGAGAAAGCCGCTCTGTTGGCTGAATTTAAACACTGGGCTGAACTGATCCCCGAGCTGGATGTGTAGCGGGGGTCAGCTGCCCTTACCCAGTTCATTGTCAATCAGCATACAACATTCTATGAAAGATTTCAGCTCGTCGTGAGAGCGCCTGACCCGCCGGGCCGCCGCCGACCGGGAAATGCCGAGCTCGGCCGCCAGATCGCGAAAGCTCATCCCGAGCGAGTAGCGCATATGCAGCGCCTCCCGCTGTTTTTGGCTGAGCATGCGCATCCCGTATCGGAGTGCCAGCCGGCGGCACTTCTCCTCCCTGCGTTCGACCGACTCCTGCCGCAAATGTGGGGGGAGCATCTCAAACGGTGTGCGCGGGTCCGGCCGCTGATCCAGCTCGTAAAAGCTGACCGGAAACTCCCTATTCATCGCGCGGCTCCAGGCAGAAATGCTGCATGTGTATCCCGTATAACTGCTCCATCCGCCGCAAAAGGTTGAGCCGCGGCTGTCGTTTGCCGCTCTCGTAGCCGTGTAAGGTGGATGTTCCGATCAACAGCTTATCCGCCGCGTTTTTTTGACTGAGGCCTATGTTTACCCGCGCTGCACGCAATGTAATTTTTGCATTTGTGATCATAATGTCACCTCCTATTTGCATTATAACAAATCGCGGAGGACAAGTCAATGAGATTCAGGTCGAATTAACGCTGGCATTGCACCATCTGTATAGAATATTTGTATATCTGCGTATTGCAAGTTAAAATTGCAAAAATGCCCGAACAGACTGAGAGGATCAAGTCTGTTCGGGCGCCCTGATTTTTGGGATTTATTTAGATGCCGCTGCGGGCCAGTGCCAGGTCTAAGTGGATATTGATGACCGCGTCCCTGTATTTTTCCCGCCATCCATAGGCCTCCCATTCCTGTACGGTCAGGAAGTTTCTGGCCAGCCGATCGCCCAGCCCAAGCAGGTCGGCGTTCAGTTCGTGCTGAAGCTTGGCGGTCAGAGTTTCCATCTCTTTTTCGGTGGCCTGGCGGATATACTCGGCCAGAAAATCCTTGTCATAATCGGCGTCGCCCCGGATGTGCTCGATGTTGGCACGCAATTTTACATTTACATCGAATATGGGGTGATCATCTGTTAAAGAGCCGCGAGCCCGGCTTTTTCCGGTGGGCAGGATGGAGAATACGATTCGGTCTTCGGGCGAGAGCGGATCAGGCAGGGTGACCAGCTTGCGGGTATTGCTGCGGGTCATCATGGACAGGGTCTGCGCCTCAAGTGAGTCGAGCACGCCGACCATTCTGTTT
Source organism: Oscillospiraceae bacterium (assembly GCA_009784625.1). GTDB lineage: Bacteria > Bacillota > Clostridia > Oscillospirales > Ruminococcaceae > WRAV01. The sequence continues at coordinate 19,382 of WRBI01000012.1, forward strand.
CCCCGGAAGACGGCCAGCCCGCTGATCTGTGTGTTTACATGTCCGCTCAGCGGTGCCTGCCCCGGCAGGTATCCCGATCTTACCGGCGCTTCGGTGTTGTCGAAGTTTTCCTGGCTTTCCGAATCGCTGTTGGGGTTTTCGGAAATCAGCCCGCCGTACATAGCGGCGGCATCCCGGCTGTCTGTCTGAATTACACCGGTCAGGTCAAGCAACTGGATCGGTTTTGAGTGTGCGCTGTGTGCCGCCCCTTCGAGCAGCAAGTCCTCCTGCCGGAGTGGGTCAATCAGCGTGTTTTCTACCCGCGCGGATACAAAATCAGATGCGATTGAGGACGCAACGATCACATTGGTATTATTACGCATCTGCTCATATCTCCATGTTGAAAAAAGGTGGCTGAGCAGGTCATCGCGGGCCAACTCCTCGGAGATTACCAGCGTCTTGGTCGAAAAAAGTGAGACCGGACCGGCAAGGCTTACGTTCAAAAGGCTGATCGCTTCGGCGATTGTTGGGGCTTTAGCCGACATGACTGAATATTCATCCTGGCTTTCGGCTCCGCCGCTGTTTGTTTGTGTAATCGGAAAAGCTATTGTGATGAATAAGTCGCGATCATCCGCTTTGTCTACTCCTAAGATGATTACGAATGTGTGGTCTTCCAACTCTTGCTTATCCCAGCATCCGCCCAAGCAAATAAGGCAAAGAATGAGCGCAAGTAGCTTATTTTTCATGCCTGATCAACCTCCTGAATCCCGCGATTAAAAAGAGCAAAAGCGGAGCGCCGGCCATGAAGTAGGCGCTGTAACCGCGCGTCAGGCTGAGGTAGCGCACAGTCAGGTCATGCAGGTTTGTGGGCAGCATAGCCACCCCGAATACAAGTGCGGCGCAGACCAGGGTCAGCGCTTTGGCTGCATTTATTCCGAAAGCGGTGGCCGCGCTTTTGCGCGCGATGTAAAGCCCGATTGACGCTTTGAGAGAGGATGCAAAGATCAAAAAGAAGAGTAGCCCGGATTCAAAGCGGTAGAAGAAGCGATTGTAGTAAATCGACTTGCCCATCTCCATAAACCCGCTGGTCATCTGACCGGTCAGCGGTGCGCTGAACATCATAATCAAGCACAGGTAAAAAATGACGCTGAAAATGCAAGATATACCCAAAGCAATTATACCAGAACGGCGCAATTTACTTGTGTCTTTAAAAGCGGGGGTGAGCAGGCCCAGAATGATAACCCCTTCGACCATAGAAGCGGCGGAGACTGTGCTGGACTTGAGGCCATCTACGCCGTTGCCAAGAATGGGAAAGAGGTAGTCAATCCTATAGCGGTTGGCTCCCAGCATAAGGATGACCGCCAGTCCAAGCAGGACGATCAGCAGGAAAAATCCGGCACTCTTGACAATTGCTTTGCCGCCGAAGAGGTTCATGGCGACTGCCGAGCCCAACAGCAGACCGGACACCATATACACAGGTGTCAGGCTCAGCCCATATGCCTTTAGGATTTCGGCGCATTCCCGCACCAGCAGGCCGGTGGAAAAGCAAAAGTAAGCGGCAAGCAAAGCGCCGTACAGAATACCGATCGGCCGGCCTGCAAGGCTGCGCGCGGCCAAAATGAGGTCTTTTCCACCCGTATATCTCACCAGTACTGTGAGGGCTAAAAAAACGCATAGTAACAGCAGGTGAGCGCTGAGTACAGCTATCCAGGCGGACTGTCCGCTCTGTTCGGTCAACATGGCGGGGCCGGTGTAAAAAAGTACGGGCAGAGTGAGGAAGCAAACCACCGCAGCCCCGTCATATGGCCGCAAAGTCAGGTCATCCATTCGCTTTCCCCCGTTTCCATTTTCTTGAGATAGGCGGTTGAGATGCCGGCCGGGTGGTGTTCAGCTCGGGCGGGCGGCTCTCAAAGTTCCAGACAGCCGGCCGCGGGAAGAATGTGGCCTGCCCTGAAAAAATCGGGTTGACAAAGTCTTTGCCGAGCGAGGTGAGTGAGCTGAGATATCCGACCAGCAAAACGAGCGCGATCCCGATGCCAAAAAAGCCGAAGAAGCCCGCGCAGATCAGAAAAACCACCCGCAAAAGCCGGACAGCGAACGAACTCTGATACTGTGGGATGGCGAAGTTGCCCAGCGCTGTGAACGCGATGACCACCACACAACTGCGGCTGACCAACCCGGCCGAAACAGCGGACTCTCCCAAAATCAAGCCGCCTACGATTCCGATTGTGCTGCCCAGCGGGCCGGGGATTCGCTCGCCCGCCTCGCGGATCATCTCGAACGCGACCTCCATCAGCAGCAGTTCAAGCATGGCCGGATATGGAATACTAAGCCGGGATCGGGCAAGGGAGACAAGCAGCCCGGCCGGGATCATCTCAGGGTGAAAGGTGGTGGCGGCCAGGTATAGCGCAGGCAAGAGCAGGGCGGTGAAGACGGCGAACGCGCGTATCACCCGGATGGTTGAGGCGTAAGGCGCGCGCAGCGCGCTCTCTTCACTGGTTTTCAGGATGGCGCTCAGGGTGACCGGCGCGATGATCACCCGCGGGCTGCCGTCCACGATAATGACTACCCGCCCCTGCATCAGCAGCGCGGCGGCGTTGTCCGGGCGCTCGGTGGTGACCATTGTCTGAAAAAGGGAGCGGTCGCAGTCCTCAATGAACTGCTCAATCATCCCGCCGCTCTGCACAAAGTCTGTCTCCACCCCGCCCAGTCGCCGCTTGACCTCTTCGACCAGCGACATGTCCACAATGTCGGCCAGGTACATCACCCCGCAAGTCAGGTTGTTCACCCGGCCGACCTTGCACATCTCGGTGGTCAGTGCCGGGTGCTTGATAATCCGCCGGAGCAGGGTGGTGTTGGTGCGCAAATTTTCGTTGAACGCCTCCTGTGACCCGACGATCGAGCTCTCGACCTGGGGCTTGTCCACCCCGCGCATATCAAAGCCCTTTGTCTCGCAGATGTACGCGGTCGCTTCACCGTCAATACAGACCACGCTGTCCCCCTGCATGACGTTGCTCAGCGCCTGGACAAAGTCGGTCTGAGCAGTGATCGCGTTGATTTGCAGGATGTTCTCCAAGTTGTAACCGGCAGCGCTCATGTTGAGCAGCGGGCGAAGGATAAAATCGCTTATCTTCTCGCCGCTGGCCATCCCGTCTATAAAGACGATGAACGCGTCTTTTCCCGCAAAGCGAAAATTCCGGAAGACCACGTCTTTGTTGGTCGGAAAATTCAGGGATTGCTCGAAGGCTTCCCTGTTTTTGACAAGTTCGGTGTGAAATATATCCATAATAATATCCTCGCAACGGCAAGTTTATCGCTATAATCTTATGGATAGTTTCTATTTTCCAGCGAATATTATGTCAGGATGATAAAACCAGTACAAAACGCCAAAACCCGCCAACGTATAAACGTTAGCGGGGCTGTTGCGCACGTGCAGTTACGATTCGTGCAAAGTCAAAAAGACTACCTGTGGGCGGCTGAACATCCGAAAGAGGTGGCGGCCAATCCCACGGCTGACAAAGACGTCGGTGTCGGCCGCCGAGTTGGCGAAGCCCGCGCGAAAGCGCTGCCCATGCCGGCTGACCAGCGGGAGCGCGGGTGCCCAAAGCCCCAGCAGAGTGACCTCGCCGCCGTGGGTGTGTCCGGCCACGGTCAGGTGTACTTGCTCAAAACCGGGTTGCATGGTTACATCGGGGTTGTGTGTGAGCACTAGGATAAAGTCGTCGTCCAAGGCACCCTCCAAAGCGGCTGAAAGATCGGGCTGCCCGGTACGGTAGTCGCTTAGCCCAGCCAAAAATAGCCCCTCTACAATCTGCGTGCCGTTGTTTTCGAGCAGGGTCATCCCGCGGGCAGACATGGCGGCTGAAAGGGTGCGCGGATCGTCATGATTGCCGTAAACGCCGAAAATCCCGCCCCTTGTGCTGATGGTCTTGATCACATCCAGCGCGCGGTCGATCTGTGCCATATCAAAGTCGCCGCCCAACAGGAGCAGGTCGACCTCCCGTTTGTTTACCCGATCCGCGATCTCTTCGAGCACCGACGTGGGCGTCTGGTGAATATCGGTCAAAAAAGCGATGGTGTAGCCGTCCAGCTCACTTGGAAGATGTATGGAAACGTAGTCAATTTCGGTGTAAGCGATTACCCGGTCAAAAGTGAGCGCCGAGATCACCTGCGCGAGAAAGACAATCAAAAAAACAACGGCCACTGTGCTGAGGACTGGCCGCTCAATTACTTTTGGCAGCAGATCATCTTTGAAAAAGTTGAGCACAACATTCGCCATAAAACCACCTAAAACCGCTTGGACATGCCGCTGCCGTGGTGATCATCCGGGCGGCACGCGAAGCCAAACTGGGAATAGAACGCCTCTTTGCCTTTAATCGAAAGCAGGCTGGCAATCGCGCCGGGTACGGCGTTTGTGTCCAGGTAGGTCATAATCCGCTCCATAATCCGCGAACCGACCCCTTCTCCCTGCCGGTCGGGGCAGACCATAATATTTCCGACATAAAAGGTGATGCAGCCGTCGCCCAGCACCCGGCCCATCCCGATCAGCCGCTCGTCCGCAAAAGCGCAGACGCAGTAAGGGGTGACTGCCAGGCTGCGCGCGGCCGCTTCAAGCGGAAAAGTCGCCCAGCCCACGCTTTTGCGCAGGGACATCCACTGTTCAGCGGTTGGGACTCTATCTTCAATGGTGTATTGCATGTTTGGGTCTCGTCTCCGTTAGTTTTTTCTTGGTTTTGGTCGGTAAGGCCAAGCAGATAATCAGCGCTGGTGTCAAGTGCGATAGCAATCCGCTTGCATTGCTCGACCGTGTAATATCGCCTGCCGGCCTCTAGTTTTGAGTAGTCGCTCTGGTCGATGCCGGTCAGCATTTGCATCTTGACTTGCGTATAGCCTTTTTCGGTGGGCAATTTTTTCAGCCTAGTCATCGCGCTCATCTGGGATAAGGTTTGCGCTGAGCGGTTCGGCCCATCAGGTAGTCAAGGCTTGTGTCAAAGTAATCGGCCAGAATCGTCAAGGTTTCAACAGTCGGCAAACGCTCGCCTTTTTCATATTTTGAGAGCAGAGACTGGTCAATTCCAGTCCGCATTTGCAAGCTCAGCTGGGTCATTTTGCTATCCAAGCGCAGTTTTTTTAAGTTTTTCACACAATCACCCTATCAAATTATGACAGGTTGACATATTGACGTTCAAGACGATTTGTCCTATACTGGTATCCGAGGTGATAAAATGCCCAGCTATAAGAAAATGTATTTCGAACTATTTAACGCGATGACCGATGCTATACTTGCCCTGCAAAAAGCGCAGCAGGCTGGGGAAGAGGCCTATATTAATGACGACAGGCAAGCGCTGCGATGTGCCCGCCCAGAAACCGCACCTAGCGGTGGTGAAAGCGAGGCTACCCCAACAACTCCGCCAACCGCCCGCGCACCTCGGCGATAAAAGCCTTTGAGCTGACCGACTTGGCCTGGAACCCCGGCTCGACCAGACCAACCAGATCGCCGGTCATAACCCCTGCGTTGATCGCATCCAAAGACGCCTGCTCAAGCGCATCGCCGTACTTAACAAGACCGGTTATCCCGTCCAATTCCCCCCGTTTGCGCAGACCGCCGCTCCACGCAAAGATGGTGGCGATCGGATTGGTAGAGGTATCCTGTCCTTCCAGATACTTGTAATAGTGTCGGGTGACCGTACCGTGAGCGGCCTCGTACTCGAACTTTCCGTCCGGCGAGACCAGCACCGAAGTCATCATAGCCAGCGAACCGAACGCGGTCGAGACCATGTCACTCATCACATCGCCGTCATAGTTTTTGCAGGCCCAGACATACCCGCCCTTTGAGCGGATCACCCGCGCGACCGCGTCGTCGATTAGGGTGTAGAAGTATTCCAGCCCCAACCGCGCGAACTCGGCCTTATATTCGTTATGCACTTCGTCGAAAAGCTCTTTGAAATAGCCATCATACACTTTTGAGATGGTGTCTTTGGTCGAGAACCACAAGTCTTGTTTGGTCGCGATACAATATTTAAAGCAGGCATGTGCGAACGACCGGATGGATGATTCAGTGTTGTATACCCCCTGCCATACTGCCGCTCCGTCCACTTTTTGCACCAGTACGCTCTGTTTATTGCCGCTTTCTCCCTTAAAAGTCAGGGCCACCTCACCTGGTTCATCGGTTTGGATTTCCACCCCGCGGTAGATGTCGCCGTAAGCGTGGCGCGCGATGGTGATCGGTTTTTCCCACGTTTTGATCACTGGCTTTACACAGTCGACCAAGATGGGCGCGCGAAAGACTGTGCCGTCTAAAATCGAGCGGATGGTGCCGTTCGGGCTCTTCCACATCTCGGTTAGCTGGGGGTATTCCTCCATCCGCTGTTTATTTGGGGTGATGGTTGCGCACTTGACTGCCACACCATATTTCTTATTGGCATTGGCTGCGTCGATGGTCACCTGATCCTTGGTTTCGTTTCGGTGCAAAAGCCCCAAGTCGTAGTATTCGGCCTTGAGGTCGACAAAAGGCAGCACCAGCTCATCCTTGATCATCTGCCAGAGTATGCGGGTCATCTCGTCCCCGTCCATCTCAACAATCGGGGTGGTCATCTTGATTTTTTCCATGTTTTACTCCTTATGCCCGGCGGCGTAGTAGTTCATCAGGCACCCTTCCAATAGGATTTGCTTCTCGTTATCGGTGAGTCCCGTACAACTCAGTGTGATCTCGCTGACTTGATTGTCAGAAGTGATTACTTTAGCAGGCAATTCACTCGCTCCGTCCGCTATTGCTTTTCGCAAGCCGGAAACATAAACCCAGTCGCCCTCGTCATAGTCAAAGCCTGGCTTAACCGTGAACGGGACAATCCCCCAGTTGATGCAGTTTGAGCGATAGCGCTTGGTCGCGTATTCGTAGCAGATATTTGCAAGCCCCCCCAGCACTTTCTGACAGGAGGCCGCCTGCTCGCGGGCCGAACCGTCGCCCGGCTTTCTGGCGAAGATGCAGGAGCCGACCGAAGTCCTGTGGATATTCCCGCCCACCAGCGCAAGGATGTCAACAACCTGGGGTGAAGGCCTGCCCTGTCGCAGATCTTCGGCAATTGCCAGCACATCTTTTGATTTGGCCACATAATCCGGGCATCGACGGGAAAGTGTGAACTCGCTGAGTTTGAGCGGGTTTGAGCGGTAAGACGAAGTCTCGCCGGACGGGATCAGCTCATCGGTGGTGGTCACAGGATCATGAATAACTGCGGTAAGATTGATTAGCAAATCGTCTTTAAGTGCCGGAAAACGCGGCCAGTCCTTGATATTTGGCCCCAGTCGAAGCTGCACATCCGGTTGCGGGCTGCCAAAGCCCTGGTAACAGCGCTTTTCGTAGATTGAGCCGTCAAAGTGGTAAGTCAGATCCGGCTCGGCATAGTCAACTTCGGTGGCGGCGGTGAGAATCCCGCCGTTTGCGGCGGTGGCCGCGATTGAGCGGGCGTCCATCAGCGCAATTGCGGTCATCTGCCCGTCCCCCGGCTTTGAGCCGTCCCGGTTGGGAAAGTTTCGGGTAGCATGGCGGATGGAGAGCGTGTTGTGGGCCGGTGTGTCCCCCGCGCCAAAGCAGGGTCCGCAAAACGCGGGTTTGATCAGACTGCCGGCCTCCATTAAATCGGCGGCCGCACCGCTCTTGGTTAGGGCCAGTGATATCGGGGCAGACGACGGATAAACGCTCAAATCAAAGTAATCGTTGCCGATTTCGCCGGTCTTGAGTATCTCGGCGGCGATCATCAAATTCTCGTACATCCCGCCTGCGCAACCGACGATCACGCCCTGTTCACACTGAACTTTACCGCCTTGAATACAGCTTTGCAGATCAAGCTTGACCTCATCCAGCTGGCGGTTGCAGGTCTCTTCCACCTGCGCGAAAACCCCGGCCGGGTCGGCCTGTACCGCAGAAATCGGGTAGGCGGACGACGGGTGGAAGGGCAGGGCGATCATACATTCGACCGCGCTCAGGTCAATGGTCACCAGGCTGTCGTAGTAGCAGCCCTGGGCGGGGGCCAGCTTTTTGTAGCACTCCGGCCGGCCGATGTTTTTGTAGTAGCCGGCGATGATTTCGTCCGTCTCCCAAATGGAGGACAGGCAGGTGGTTTCGGTGGTCATTACGTCGATGCCAATCCGGTAGTCGGCGGACATGTTTGCAAGTCCGGGGCCTGTAAATTCGAGGATTTTGTTCTTGAGCGAACCGTCCGCGAAAGTGGCCGAAATCAGCGCGAGCGCCACATCCATCGGGCCGACGCCCTTTCGCGGCCTGCCGTCCAGATAAACCAGCACCACTTCGGGGGCGGGCAGATCGTAAGTGTTTTTCAGCAGCTGCTTGACCAGCTCACCGCCGCCCTCGCCGATCCCCATACATCCGTAACTGCCGTAGCGGGTGTGGCTGTCCGAGCCGAGAATCATCCCGCCGCAAAAGGCCAGCCGCTCGCGTGCGTACTGGTGGATAACCGCTTGATTGGGCGGGACAAAGATGCCGCCGTACTTTTTTGCGGCCGAAAGCCCGAAAGCGTGGTCATCCTCGTTGATTGTGCCGCCCACCGCGCACAGGCTGTTGTGACAGCAGGTCAGCGCGTAGGGGACAGGGAATTCGGTCAGCCCCGAGGCGCGCGCCGTCTGGATGATCCCGACATAAGTGATGTCGTGGGAAATCAGTGCGTCAAAGGTCAGCCGCAGCTGCCCGGGCTCGCGGCTTTTGTTGTGTGCCTGCAAAATCTGATAAGCGATGGTTCCTTGCCGCGCCGCCTCAGGCGGAGCCGCACCAACCGCTTCTTTGACAGGCACAGGTTTGCCGTCAATTAAGTAATGTCCGCTTTTTACCAGTTTGACCATGAAAATCGCCTCCGGTTGTGTTCAGTAAAAAAGGCAATCCGCGCGATTGCCTTTGGCGTGTGAGCGCGATAAATTTGTATAATCATACATAAAGTGAATTGCGCAGAATTACGTATCTACAGCCGGTTACAGCCATATAACACGGGATAACACACCTGTATAAGTTGTAAGTTTCTGTGACATTATAACATGTATCGGGCAAAATATCAATGGGCAAAACACAAAGACCCCGGATCACTGACTCCGGGGCCTTGAATCGTATTAGGCTCTACATGCCGATTACATAAGCATAATTTGTGGTGGCGGTGCCGCCAAAGTTGAGCATAATGCCGTTTTTCGCGTCTTTGACCTGATAGTCGCCCGCCTGGCCGGTCACTTGCTTGTAAAGGTCAAGCATCATCCGGACGCCGGAAGCGCCAACCGGGTGGCCGCAACCGATCAGGCCGCCGCTTGGGTTGATTGGCTTGTCGCCGCGCATAGAAATTTTGCCCGACTCAATGGCTTCGTACTCTTTGCCCGGCTCGGTGATGCCAAAGCAGCCAATGGCTGCGTACTCGCTCGAAGTAAAGCAGTCATGGGTCTCAAAGAAATCCATTTCGTTGACACTCAGGCCAGCCCGCTTGTAAGCGTCTTCAACCGTCTTCTGCGTCCAGGGAAGAATACAGGCACTAAATTCGCTGTCTGCCATTTTGAGGTCAAAGTTGATGGGCGCAACCCGGTGGCCCCAGCCTTTGACAATGGGAATCCCGGCTGTGCTGCCTTTCTTTTCGACTGCGAACTTCTCATTACAGACAACTACAACCGCCGCGCCGTCGGTGACTTGCGAGCAATCCGAGATGGCGATTTTTCCCCCGACTGCCATGTTTGTGGCTGTGCCGCGGTCGTTGGCCTGCGCTTCATCCATAAACCACTTGCGGGTTTGGGCTTGGGGGTTGCGCTTCGCGTTTTCGTAGTTGATGGCCGAAATGGTGGCCAAATTCTTCATAAAGCGGGTCTCGTCCAGTTTGTAGCGCTCAATCAATGCATCGGCCATCTTACCGAACAAAGTCGGGAAAGGGAAGTCAACCCCCTTGGCTTCGGCCTGATAATCGGCCGCATGACCCAGAAAATCGCCGCCCACTTTGGCGCTGACCGTCTTCATCAGCTCCCAGCCGATTGTGATGGCCACGTCGTAGTCCCCGGCGCGCACTTTGGTAATGGCCGCGTCCAAAGCAACCGAACCGGACGCGCAGGCCGCCTCATAGCGGGCGGAGGGCACACCGTAAAGGTTGGGGTTGATTTTTGTGAGCAAAGAGCCGAGGTGGCTCTGGTCACAATATTTTTCAGCGATAAAGTTGCCGACAAAAATGGCTACGCGGTTGTCTTTGTTCAGCTTTGCAATTTCTTCATAAGTCATGCCGACAGCGGCAAGGCCGTCGTCCATAGCTTCTTTGAGTATGGCGAATATACCTTTGCCCTCTTTTGTCCAGTTCCGCTCAAAGTCGGTCTGGGCCCCGCCGAGAACATATACTTTAGACATGTATGAACCTCCTAGTAATATTGTGAGCTGTCGACAGGTCCTTATCTGCCGGCTCTAAAGTAGCGCCTGTAATCGTATTCCGGCTTCAGGTTGTCGTTGACCAGCTTGTCAAGATCAACTTTTTTCAGCCAGTCGGCTTCGATATACTCTTTCATCAGCTTTTTGGTTTCAGCTGCGCCGCCCAGCGCGACCATCACGCCGATGGGGGGTGCCCAGTTAAAGCCGGTCACCATGCATATGTCAGCATCACCCGGTTTTTCAGCAACCGCGTCGGCTGTGGCCAGCGAATATAGGACATATTTGAGCATAAAAGTCAGGCAGAGCTTGGCTTCAAGCGAGCCGTCCGCTTTGAGTGAATCAAACGCGCCCTTGTAGTCCGAAATTTTCAGCGCGGCGGTCAGATTCTTAACAAAGGGGAAGTCGTACTTTTTCATGTCCCTGAAGCTACCGGTGGCGATGTCGAGCACCTGGCGCTTTTTGCTACCGTCTTCGTTCTTGATCGACTTGTACAGCCCGGCGCCGGTTTTGACGCCCATCTCGCCCTTGTCGATCTGCGCTTGCGCGTATTTGGGCAGGACATAAGTTTCGTGCGCGTAGTCGTTTGTTTTGGCGTAAAGGTTGTCGACAATGGCCTTGTGCACATCCAAGCCGACAAAGTCAACGGTGACGATGGGCGGCATGGCTCGGCCGGAGAACGAGCCGAGGATGGCGTCCATATAGTCGATGCCGCCTTTGTCCTTGTGGGTCTCGGCGTATTGCATGACTTCGTTCATCAGCTGGAAGCCGATCCGATTGCCCAGGAACCCGGCTTCGTCTTTGATTTCAACAACCGCGCGGCGAAGCACTTTTTGCAGATAATCTTTGTACTCTTTCAACCAGGCTTTGTCGGTCACCGAAGTGGGGATGACTTCGCAGAGCTGAAGCTGATAAGGCGGGTTGAAAAAGTGTGTGCCGGTATAACGGGAGCGAATCTTTTCGGGATATGTCTTGGAAAGCTCGTCTATCGAAAGGCCGGAGGTCCCGGTGGCTACGATCACGTCGTCCCTGACATATTGGGCGATTTTTTCGTTGATCTCTTTTTTGAGCTGAATGTTTTCAGCAACACTCTCAAAAACCAGGTCACTTTCCGGCAGGATCTCCGGCAGGTCTTCGTAAGTTTTGGCGATCAGCCTCTTGGAAACGGAATCGGCCTTTACTGTGCCGGCGGCATCCAGAACAGCCTTGTCGGCCGCTTCTTGTTTTCTGGCTACCATATAGACTTTACAGTTGCCAAAAGAAGCAAACACGCCAGACACCGAATAGCCCATGGTACCATTTGCACCAACCACGGTAACCGTTTTGATTTCTCTCACTCAAATACCTCCATATATGTAATTTCAAAAAATAAACGCTAAAATAAAAGCTGAATAAAATTATACCACGAGAGCGTTTGACAAGTAAAGGGACAGGCGCGATCTTTATTCAATGTGTGTTAAATCGAATGTGTTTTTTGTAGCTATCGCATAAACGGGAGGAAGAATTTTCGTCGTTAAGCACCAAGAAATTACAAGCTGTTTATGCTTAGAACCAAATGCGAAACCGGGCGGCAACTCTCTTGGCTAAAAGAGAGCCGCCGCCCGGGAATATCAGCTACAGCTGACGCCGGCAAAAACTCAGAAGAACAGTCTGTACAAAACGGTGATGATGGGCAGTGCAATGATGGTTCTCATCAGGAAAATGATGGCCAGGTGGCCGATGTGAAGCGGCATTCTGGATTTGAGGATCAGGATGCCGGTTTCGGCCAGGTAAATGATCTGTACGATGGACAGTGCGCCGATAATAAACCGGGTCTCGAACTCAGCGCCGCCCAACAGCAGCGCGGGCAGGTACATGTCGATAAACCCGACGATGGTTGTGTGCGCAAAATCAAACGCACCGGGGATCTGCAAGAGGTGCATGTAATGGGCGAAAGGTGTGGCCAAAATCTCAAAGATCGGGGTTTGTGCTTCGACTATCAGCGCGATCGTTCCCCAGGCCAGAATGACCGGGATCAGGTCCATAAAGATGTTCAGCCAGTTAGAGACGCCGCTTTTGAAGACGGTGCCGGCGCCCGATTGCTTTGCGCGGTCGCTTGCAAGACCAACCGCCCATTTAAACCGCGAAACGTTGGCCGGAACTTCTTCGTCAATCTGCTTGCCGACTTCGGGCAGGTACTCGTCCTTAATTCCGCGCAGCGGCCAGATGCGGGGCATCAGGATGGCCAAAAAGATTGAGGTGACGCAGATGATTAAGTAAAAAACAGGGAAGTGCGCGGTCAGCTCAACGGTTGACGCGATAACGAACGTAAAGGGAAGGGAGACCAGAGTGAAGTTGACGCAGATCGCCGCGGCTTCCCGGCCGGTGTAAAACCCTTTTTCGTGTTGGTCGCGGGTGATGATAACCCCCGCCGCCGAGGAGGAAAACCAGGAACCCATCAAGTCGATCGACGAGCGCCCGGGCAGGGTGAACAATGCGCGGACAAATTTCTTGATCAAAATACCGAGAAATTCCATCAGTCCAAAATCAGTGAGGATTGGAATCGCAAGGCCCAGGATGATGAAAATGGACATAAGGTTCGAACCCGAGCTGCCGCCGGCGATCAGGTCCATCATCAGCATCCCGCCTTCCCAGCCGATCAGCCATTCGGGGCCGACGTCAAGATAGACCATCCAGACAAGAATTGCGCCGAGCGCTTTACTGACCATATAAACGGCGTTGCAGCGGAAGAGACCCCGCAGCTTGGGGCTGTTCTCGATGAACGCGGGCTTGACTGTGTAAGCCAAAACAGAACCAAGAAACGAAGCAGTGATCACGATAGCGGCCAGAAAGAACAAGAAGCCAAAGCCGCCGACGTCGATTGAGTTGAGCAGTGTCCCCAGCCAGTTGATCGCGTAGCCGAGCGGGATGTTAAAAGCGCCCTCCCCGTCCGGGATTGGGGTCATGAACAGGAATACGCCAACGATTGACATGATCACAAACTTGATGATATCCTGCTGTTGCGGACCTGTGTGGTTCAAACAAATCTCCTCCTCTTGATGCAAGTTTTTGCATTTTCTGTATAATTATAACACAAGCGCCGACCGAATGCAAGCGCATAATTCAAGACAGCCCGAATGCTTGAGAAGTGAAAATAAACTGGATGTCACCTGATTTTTTTTAAAATTCCCTTGTCATGGTGATGTGGTCGATCCCACAGTCGTCAAAGATTTCGCCTTCGCATATAAATCCAAGCTTACGGTAGAATTCCTCCGCCTGACACTGGGCGTGCAGGGCAATCTTCTTCGCGCCCTGCGCCACCGCGATGTTGATCAGCCCCTCACAGAGCGCGTTGCCAAAGCCTTGGCCGCGATTTTTTTTGCGGACAGCTACCCGGCCAATTTTGTAGTGGTCGCCAAAGTCGATCAGCCGCCCGGTGCCGACCGGCTCGTCCCCGTCAAAGACAAGCAGGTGGACGGCATCTTTGTCGTAGTCGTCCATCTCCTCATCCAGCGGGCAGAGCTGTTCGTCCACGAACACCTCAACTCGAATCTGATAGGCAAGCGCAAACTCACCCTCGTTTTCCACGCGTTTTAATTGCATCGCTTTTGTCATCCCTTCTTGGTAATATTCCTCAACGATTATATACGCCGACAGCTTTTTTTTCAATAGCGCCCTGATTGACAAGCCGAGGGCAAACCCGTATCATGTACATATCCCGGTGCTTTCGTCATATACTCTAAAATACTCCGCGCGCGATTCCTAACAGCTGCCGCGGACACAGCGAGTGGACAAAGTATCGGGAGGATCAATCAAAGTTGAAGATTAAAAATAGCGGGCGGCGAAAAGCCGGCCGGCTGATCGTGTCGGTGCTTGCGTTGTTTCTACTCATCGCGGCGATGGCGACTTCGGCGGCCGCCGAGAAAAAGCGGCCGATTTATTCGGTAGAAACCGATCACAAAGCGGTCGCGCTGGGCATCAACTCGGCCTGGGGAAACGAGGATATCGACGCCATACTCGAAGTCTTGGCCGCTCACAATGTTCGCGCCAGCTTTTTTGTGTTGGGCGGCTGGGCGGATAAATACCCTGAGTCGGTGGCCAAAATCTTTGCCGCCGGCCACGAGGTCGGCAGCCACTCGAACACCCACACCGACATGACCAGGTTAAGCGACGACCAGGCTCGCCGCGAAATCCGCGAGAGTGTCCGCAAGATTGAGGCGATCACCGGCCGGCGGCCAACCCTCTTCCGCCCGCCCTCCGGCGATTACAACAGCCAAACGATTGCGCTGATCGAGGCCGAGGGGCTGTACCCGATCCAGTGGGATTGCGATAGCTTGGATTATCGGGACTTAACCGCCGACCAGATGTGGGCGCGGATATCCAAAAACCTGAAGAGCGGTTCAATTCTGCTTTTTCACAGCGGAACAAAAAACACAGCCGGGGCGCTGCCGCAGATTATACAGGCGGTGCGGGACAGGGGCTACGAGTTTGTGCCGGTTTCCGAGCTCATACACCCAAAGCCGTACACCGTTGACTTTGCGGGCAGACAGAGACCGGCGTAAAATAGAGGTGAGCGCGTATCTTCTGGAGAAAAAAAGCAAAGCCGGCCCAGTGGGTGGCCGCGGTGGCAGTGGCGGCCGGAAAATCCAGCCGGATGGAGGGGATTGACAAACAGTCGGCCCTGCTCGATCAAACGCCTGTGGTTGCCCGCAGCCTGCTGGCGCTCAGCGAATGTGCGCTGGTCAGCGAGGTCGTGCTGGTCTGCCCGCCCGGCCGTGTGGCCGATTACTATGAGATTGTCCGCGAATACGAGCTGGATGCCGTCAGCATTGTGGTCGAGGGCGGCGAGACCCGCCAGGCCTCGGTTTTCGCGGGGGTTTCGGCCTGTGATGCGCAGGCAACCCACTTTGCCATCCACGACGGCGCCCGCCCGCTGGTTACCCCCGGTGAGATCGAAGACTGTATCCGCGCGGCAATCGAGCACCGGGCGGCGGCGCTGGGCGTAAAAGTAAAAGACACATTAAAGCGCGCGGACAAAGACGGGTTCATAGCGGGTACAATCGACCGGGAACCACTGGTGGCCATTCAAACGCCCCAAGTCTTCGAGGCCGGGTTATACCGCAGGGCGCTCGCGCTCGCTTTGCAGGAAAAGCGCGATTACACCGACGATTGTCAACTGGTTGAGCGGCTGGGTCAAAAAGTTTACATAGTCCGGGGCGAGTATATGAACATCAAAATCACAACCCCGCAAGACCTCGCCATCGCCGAGGGGATTTTACAGATGAGAGAGGGTGGATTTGCCGAGTGGGAGTAAACATCCGGATCGGCCACGGCTACGATGCACACCGTCTGATCCCCGGCCGCAGGCTGATTTTAGGCGGCCGGGAAATCCCACATTCGCTTGGGTTGGACGGCCACTCAGACGCGGATGTGCTCACCCACGCGGTGATGGACGCCTTGCTGGGCGCACTCGCGCTGGGCGATATCGGCAGGCACTTTCCGCCGGGTGATGACGCTTACAAAGACATATCCAGTCTCAAACTTCTGGCGCAGGTCGCGCGATTGATTGACGGTGCGGGCTATCACTTGGTCAATCTGGACGCGACCATCCTTGCCGAAAAACCGAAGCTGGCCGGGTATATCCCGGATATGCGGCAGAGCCTCGCAAAAGCGCTTGGCGCACAGGTTGAGCAGGTCAGCGTAAAAGCAACCACCGAAGAGGGGATGGGCTTTACCGGCCGACAGGAGGGGATGGCCGCCCACTGTGTCGTATTACTGGAAACAAAAGCAGAGCGTTGACGGTTTAAGTCAACGCTCTGTTTGCCTGTATGGTTAAAATGGCCGGGTATTCTGCTGCATCCCCGCGAAAGCCCAGACCGGGCGGCTGCGTTTTTCGGGGCGGGGCGGGGTGGCCGTCGATGCCGCGATGGCCGCTACGGCGGCCGCGATGTATGTCTCATCCGAAGCGGGCTTGGCCGGGCTGATGCCGGTAATCGCGAAGGGTTCGTCCATCATCAGCGCAATGGCTGCCGAAATGGCCGCGATGGTCTCCCCGGTGACGGTTGGCGCGGCCGGCGCGGGCTGGGCTGCCACAGGCAAAACCGCCGAGGCCGCGGGAGAGGAAACAGGCAGAGGCACGACCGGCCTCTGGGGCGGCGGCAGCAGCTCGCCCGGCTGTGCCTTGGCCTGCTCAGACAACGCCCGGCTTAATTTTCGCATACGCAGTATGCAGAACGCCACAAGAATCAAAAGTAAAAACAGAAGCACGTCGCTCATAAATATCTCCTTTTCTAGCGCAAATTCTGTTATTGTCGTTGGAATATGTTGATCAGGTTCTCATAGTTAATGCGAATCGCGGGTAGAAAATACGAACACAATAAACGCTACACCAACAGCCCTTGCCCTTGACCTCAGAGGGGGTCCGGGGGAGATAAGCGCAGGGCGCGACCTCCCCCGGTGGCGTTTTTGGTTACTTTTGGGGCCGCGGCCAAAAGTAACGCCGGGGGCTTGGGGGCGGCAAGCGCCCCATTCCATATCCATCGGAGATTCCGACAAAAGGTCCTTGACCTTATAGCCCGATTATAAAGCCGATGTGTCTTCAACTATTAAATTTAGGACACGCTCATCATCATCGGAATGTGCACAATTAGGAAAATTACATACACGAGAGCTTTCTTTCGGGTGTGTAAAGCCTGTTTGTCCGCACACATCAACACGGCGATAAGTGATGGTAATTATCAAGTCCTTCCCAACAACGGGGCAAAATTGTTTGATACGTGTCGGAGTCATACATAACCATCTTCCTCTAAAACATTATATCGGAACGCACAAGCCAATGCAAGAGCGGGCGGCACAGAAATTTACGCCCGCGCTTGTGCAATATACGCGAAATTGCCCGCAGTATATGGTGGATTTGTTTTGCAAAATATGATATACTTGGACACAACAACGATCCACGGGAGAAAAAGATGGAAACCCACTACCAACAACTGATCGGAGAAGTTCTTGACAAATACTTTGGCGGGCTCAACCAGAGTCAGCGCCGGGCCGTTTTGAGGATAAACGGCCCACTTTTGATTCTGGCGGGTGCGGGCAGCGGAAAGACAACCGTGCTGGTCCGCCGGATTGAGAATATGATCCTTTTTGGTGACGCGTATGCCAAAAACCAACCCGCCGGCTCGCCGCAGGCTGAACAAGTCCTGCAAGCCTACCTGTCGGGTGAAGAGATAGACCCCCAGCAACTTTCACAGGCGATGGGGGTTGACCGTGTCCCGCCCTGGAAGATTTTGGCCATCACTTTCACCAACAAGGCGGCCGGGGAGCTGCGTGACCGGCTGGCCAAACTTTTGGGCGAGGGCGTCGGCGCAGATGTGCCTGCCTCTACTTTCCATTCGCTCTGTGCGCGGATTCTGCGGCGGGAGGGCGAGCGGCTGGGTTATGGCCGCAGTTTTACCATCTATGACACCGACGACTCGATCCGGGTGATCAAAAACTGTCTCAAGCGGCTGGATATCGACGACAAGCTTTTTCCGGCCAAGAGTGTTCTGGGTGCGATCGGCCGGGCAAAAGACAGCCTGCTCTCACCGGATGAGCTGAGTAAAGCGGCCGGGGATTACCGCGAGAACAAGATCGCCGAAATATACGATGTTTATGCCCGCGAGCTGAAAGCCGCCAACGCGATGGATTTTGACGACCTGATCTACCAGACTGTCCGGCTGCTGACCGAAAACCCCGATCTGCGCGACGAGTACCGCCGCCGCTACCCTTACATAATGGTGGACGAATACCAGGACACCAGCCACGCACAATATATGCTGATTACCCAGCTGGTCGGTTCGGCCAACAATCTTTGTGTGGTCGGCGACGACGACCAGAGCATCTACAAATTCCGTGGGGCGACGATTGAAAACATCCTGAGTTTTGAGCGGCAGTTTCCAGGCGCCCAGGTGATCCGGCTGGAAGAAAACTACCGCTCGACCTCACATATTCTGGACGCCGCCAACAGCGTGATCGCAAACAACACCGAGCGCAAAGGCAAAAACCTCTGGACACAGGCGGGTGAGGGCGAGAAAGTCGCCATCGAGCGTCTGCGCGGGGAAGAGGACGAAAGTCGCCTGATCGCAAACGCGATCCTGGAAAACGTCAAAAACGGCGCGAAATTCTCTGAGCACGCCATCCTTTACCGGATGAACGCGCTCTCCAATTCGCTTGAACAGGCGCTGGCCAGAAGCGCCATCCCTTACCGGATTATCGGCGGCCTTCGCTTTTATGAGCGCAAAGAGATCAAGGACATGACCGCCTATCTGACCGTGCTCGACAACCCGTCCGACAACCTGCGCCTGACAAGGATCATCAACGAGCCAAAGCGGGGAATCGGTCCAACCACCGTCGCCGCGGCCCTCGAGATTGCTGCCGGACTGGGGCTTAGCCTGTTCGAAATCCTCACCCAGTGCGACCAGTTTGAGGTGTTGGCCAAGAAACGCACACCCATCCTCGAGTTTACCGCGATGATCGGTGAGCTGAGCGAGCTTGCCGACAACGGCCCGCTTGACGTTTTGCTCGAAGAGCTGCTGGTGCGCACCGGATACCGCGCCATGCTTGAGTCACAGGGCTTTGAGGGCGCCGGACGGTTGGAAAATATCCTTGAGCTCAAAAGCAATCTGATCCGGTATGAACAGGAAGCGGACGAGCCCTCCCTCCCCGGATTTTTGGAAGAAATCGCGCTTTACACCGACCTTGACAACTACAGCCCGGATGCAGACGCTTTGGTGCTGATGACCATCCACGCGGCCAAGGGGCTTGAGTTTGACCACGTCTTTATCGCCGGGATGGACGAGGGCGTATTCCCCGGCCGGTCGGTGGCCGTCAACCCCGCCGAAGTTGAGGAAGAGCGCCGGCTGGCCTATGTGGCCATCACCCGGGCCAGAAAGCGGCTGGTCATCACCACGACCCAGCGCCGGATGCTTTTTGGCCAGACTTTTTACGCGACCCCCTCCCGGTTTATCGGCGAGATACCACAGACCTGCGCCGAGCTGACCGACCACACAATCCGCACGACACCCAAGCGGGAAGCCCCGCCAATCAAAAAGCGGATTACCGACTCATCCACATCCATCGGGGTCGGCGGCGGGCAAAGAGAAAAATCGCAGGCGGTCAGCTACTATCCCGGTGACCGGGTCGAGCACAAAGTGTTCGGCCAGGGTGAAGTGCTCTCAGCCAAACCGATGGGCGGGGACGCCCTGTTGGAGATCAGATTTGACAGCGGCCAGACCAAAAAAATCATGGCCAATTTCGCACATTTAAGCAAAATCTAGCGGGAAACAGGCGATCATCCGCACAAAATTTTGAAAAGCTCATAAACTGGTGTATCCGTAACAAGACTAAGGAGGATGCGCCAATGCCCAGACAAGATACATTTTTGCGCGGGGATCAAAACGCGGGCCGGTTCGGACGGTCGATGGCAGTTTCCTGCCCGCGGGTGGTCGGCTGCTGCGCCGACAAAGGCTGCTTTGAAGACCTGAATGTTGTGTTTAGCGCCGACGACCAAAAACTGATCGACCGGGCGGTCTCGGTCAGACGGGCGGTCTGTACCGTTGACCGGGTGGATTTCGACCTTGCGCCCGCCCTGCTGAGAGCCGGATGCTGGACGGTTGAAGCGAACATCTACCTGACCCTGACCTGTGATGTTCACACCGAGGACAGTGAGACGCCTGTCCTGCTGCGCGGAACGGCATGCTGCCAAAAGCGAACCACCCTCTTTGGGGAAGAGGGTGGAGTCAAAGTCTTTCGCTCAGACGGCGAAGGGACAAACGGCGCGCCGGACGCCTCTATCCAGATCGCCGAGCCGATAGTGCTGTCTGTCTGCCTGATCAGCTGTAATGATTGCTGCTGCGGCGACCCCTGCCCGGGCGACCCTGTCCAGACGCTGCTGGTTACCATTGGCCTTTACACAATCACCTCCCTTGAGCGCCCGGCCCAGCTGAGAATCCCGATTCACGACTTTGTCATACCCAGGCGATCCTGCCCGTCGGCTGACAATGGCGGCGCTTGCGCGCTCTTCGATTCGACCGACTTTCCCACCGACCGTTTTTTGCCGAACCGCAGATGAGAACCTGTATTCAC
Organism: Oscillospiraceae bacterium; assembly: GCA_009784625.1. Taxonomy (GTDB): domain Bacteria; phylum Bacillota; class Clostridia; order Oscillospirales; family Ruminococcaceae; genus WRAV01. The sequence continues at coordinate 39,849 of WRBI01000012.1, forward strand.
AACTCAGCGCACTGCTACGCCAACGCTTTTTCCGCCGTGCCGCGTCAGTTTCCCTTGGAATACACAAAGTATTCCCGCGGAAAACTTCCTTGCCCAGCGAAGAAACCGCTGGCGTTTCGGCACACTTCGTTTGTGAATACAGGTTCTAAGTCATCCGGGGTAACAATCCCCCGGCAGTGCGGACAAGCCCACTTCTCAAACTGGGTTCACGCTTTGTTCACATCTCGTACACATTCGCAATATATCCTGTAAGATGTAAGATTTAGCAATATGAATCTGCCCGCCAGAAACTTTTGGAACAGGGGAAATCAGCCCCAACAGAAAGGACTACTAAAGACAAGATGATCAATTTTCGAGATATCACCCTCGCCGATAAAACATGGATGGAACCGATCTACCGCAAGTCATCCTACCGCTCGGAAGAATATAATTTTAACTCCGCCTACATTTGGGCAGAAGCGCTCTGTTATCGGGTAGCCGAGATGAATGGTTTCCTGATACAAAAGAGTGACAGCTACAACCGCCCGTCCTATCTCTATCCGCCGGGGGAGGGGGACGTAAAGCCGGTGATCGAGGCGATGATGCAGGACGCGCACGACTGCGGCCACGGCTTTCTGTTTTTTTGCATCCTGGAAGAACAGTGCAAGCTGCTTGAGGTTCTCTTTCCCGATACTTTTCAGTTTTGGCAGAACCCCGACTTTGACGATTATATTTACGACGCCCAGAGCATGATCACCCTTTCGGGCAAAAAGCTGCACTCCAAGCGCAACCACATCAACCGCTTTAAATCTGAATATCGGGATTGGGCTTACGAGCCGATCACCCCGCAGAATATGCCCGAAGTGATGGCTATGAGCAAAGAGTGGCTGACCACTTACGACGAGCCGGACAATAAAACGTTTCAGTACGAAAAAATCGCGCTCGACCGCGCGCTGGGAGACTTCTTTAATCTGGGGATGGACGGCGGGCTGATCCGCGCCCAGGGACGGGTGGTCGCCTTTTCGATGGGGGACAGGCTGACCGATGATATCTACCTTGTCCATGTCGAAAAAGCGTTCATCGACGTACACGGCGCGTACACCCTGATCAACCAGCAGTTCGCCGAGCACAACGCCGCTAACTTCACTTACATCAACCGCGAAGACGATTCGGGGGATTCCGGTTTGCGCAAGGCCAAACTCAGCTATTATCCGGTCATGCGAGCGGGCAAGTTCGCGGCCAGCTTGAAACTGAAGGACAGTTGACAATTGACAGTGATGGAGTCCGCTGCGCGAACATTATTTAAAATCATCGCAAAGCGATACGCTCATTGTCAATTGTACATTGTGCATTGTCCATTAATAAAGGTGGTGTCCGCATGGTTATCAGCCCCGCGCCCGAGATGCTGGACGCGCTCAAAAACATCTGGATGATCGGCTTTCAGGACGATCAGCCGAGCACTGATTTTGTCTTTGAAAACCTGCTCAGCCCGGCGCAGATGCTGGTCAAAACGGATGAGCAAGGCGAGCCGGCGGCTATTCTCAGCATCAAAAAACTCGCGTTTACAAGCGGGGAGCTGACTTTTGCCGGCGGGTATATCTTCGGGATCGCCACATTGCCTGCGCATCGGGGGAAAGGCTACGCCTCCGCGCTGGTTCAGGCGGCGGACGACCTCCTGCGCAAAGAGGGGGCCGCGCTTGCCTGCCTTTTGCCCGCGAACGCCGGATTGTTTGACTTTTACGCCGCGCGCGGTTATTCTACCCGGTTTGACTGCGGCCAGCTGGATGTCACCCGCGACCAGATCCCCGCAGGCAGAAAAGGGGGCGTGCTCAGTGTAACCGCCCTCGAAGACCTGGCCGGTGAGCGGGCGCAGGCTTTCGCTTCATCCAGCCTGTTCGGGATGTGGGATATCGGCTACCTGCGCTACACCGGCCGGGAGTGTCACTTCTACGGCGGCGAAGTACTTCGCTTCTCAAGCGGGGGCAAGCGGGGTTACCTTGTCTGTTACCGGCGAAATCCGGGTACAATCCTGGTCAAGGAGGCCGTGCTCGGCGGGATTGAGATCGACGATGCGTTGGCTGCACTGCATGCCCGATATGGCGCCGAGCTTTACCAAATCCGCTTTCCGGCTGAACTGTGTTTGCCCGACAAATGGCCGGTGCGCAACTTGCCTTTTGGGATGGTAAAATGGTATGATGAGACATTGCCGGAAAAACTGACCGGCGGCCCGCCCTGGTTTGCCTTTGGGTTGGATGATTAAGAACGCCATGTGCTGCCTGTGATTTTTGCCGCAGCAACAAGCGGACCGGCATTGCGCTGACACGACAAGTGATTCCAAAACACACGCAAGGAGGATGCGATATGCTGTATATCTTTTTCGCGCCCGGGTTTGAAGAGACCGAGGCCGTTGCCACCCTGGATATGATCCGCCGCGCCGAAGTTGAGATCAAGTCGGTGGGCGTCGGCGCAAAGACCGTAACCGGCTCACATGGGATAACCGTTGTCTGCGACCTTTTGGACAGCGAGATCAGTTTGTCCGGCCTTGAGGGGATCATCCTGCCCGGCGGGATGCCCGGAACGCTCAATCTCGAAAAATCCCCCACTGTGCAGGCGGCCATCGACCACGCGGCCAGGCGGGATCTGCTGATCTGCGCCATCTGCGCCGCCCCCTCCATTCTGGGGAATTTAGGGATGCTGACCGGCAGGCGGTACACCTGTTTTCCCGGCTTTGAACAGCGGATTGAGGGCGGGCAGTACACCGGTAGCCGGGTAGAGCGGGACGGCAAGCTGATTACGGCAAAGGGCCCGGGCGCGTCCATTCTCTTTGCTTTGGAGATCATCCGACAAACAGCGGGGGAACAAATCGCACATAAGGTGGAAGTTAACCTCCAATGAGTTTTGACATTCGCGAGCATAAAGAAAAAGAGCGCGCCCATTTTAAGGCGGTTCGCGCGTCCATTACACCTCGGCAAAAAGCCAGGTGGGACACCGCGATCATCCGCCATTTGCTGGTTTTTCCCGCCTATTTAGAGTGTGCAACCCTCCTCTGTTACCTGCCGGTGGAGGGCGAGATCAACACGGTTCCTCTGCTTGAAGCGGCCTGGAAAGCGGGCAAGCGGGTGGGCGTGCCCTACTGTATACCCGGTACGCGGGAAATGGACTTTTACCTGATCAACTCTTTGGATGATCTAAACAGCGGTTACTGTGGGATTCTCGAGCCCAACCCGAACACTGCCCAAAAGCTGACCGATTTTTGCGGCTGCCTGTGCGTTTTGCCCGGCCTTGTCTTTGACATGTACGGCTACCGGTTTGGCTATGGGGGCGGGTATTACGATCGGTTCCTCAACAATCGCTACCAGGGCGGAACGACAGTCGGCCTCTGCTACGGGGCCTGCACAGTCAAGCGGCTGATCCGCGGAACTTACGACCATCCCTGTCACGCGCTGATCACCGAGACCGGCTCCAAAAAATTAAAGAGCCAGGGCGGATAAAACCACCCTGGCAATCGGTATGTACTTTCAACGTCAAGAGAGTTTGAGATTAGTTGTTGCAGCAGCAAATAAGGACGATCAGGATGATGATGATCCAGCAGCAGTTGCCGCCGCCGAAGCCACCGAAGCCGCCGAAGCCGCCTCTGTTATCACAGCAGCAGTCGTTGCAGCAACAGTCGTTACAACAGTTGTTTCTATGCATTCTACTCGCTCCTTCCTTGTGTGATGCTATATACTATGTGCGGCCAATATCCGGCGTGAAGCGACCTGTTGTCCGACAAGCCGGCCACATCTGTGGTTTCTCAAAAAACTCAGGGGAAACCACATCCGGGTGAGGTCTTTTAAGCAAGAAGCGCGAAAACAGCGATAATTTTTAACCGAAAGAAATCGAGATGTGCCGGTCTGCCGGCCATCCTGTAAGGAGGCTGACCGCCTTATGAACCACGATATGCCAACCGGGGCCGAGCAGCGGGCCAGACGCCAGCAAGCCGAGCTTGAGCGCCGCAAACAGGCTCAGGCGCAGCAACAAGCCCGCCTGCAATCAGAAAATGAGGCGAAGGTGAAGCAACAGGCCGAAGCCTTTAGAGCCGATCAGCAAAGGGCAGAGAAAGAAGCCCGCCGCGCTCAGCAGGCCGCGGCTCAAAAACAGAGCCCGCCGCCGGCCTACGGCCGAACGGCTGCCGGGCGGCAGGGCGAGCCGCCGCGCCCGCCCTCTCCAATTGCGCCGCGCGGGCCACAGCGCACAGCCGGGCCGCCCGAACATCGCCGCCTTGGACAACAACACCAGGAAACAGGCGGCGATCCGCCCGGAAACGATCCGCCAAAAGTGCGCAACCGCTGGTTCACCGCCATGATCATGGTGTCCGCGACTTTGGCGGCCTGTGTCTTCCTCTCCCTCTTTCTGGTGCAGAGCGCCTTTGATCTGCTTGGGCTCAATCAAAATTACACGACCATCGAAGTATATATCCCACAGGACGCCGACGTAAACGAGGTCGCCAGAATTCTGGGTCAAACCGGGGTGGTCAGCCAGCCGCTGACCTTTCGGATGTTTATGAACTTCCGCTCGGTTCAAAGCGAATACCTGCTGGCCGGCGACTATGTCTTTAACTCGCAGATGTCTTACGACGAGATTATCCGCGCGCTGATGATCGGCCGAACGACCAGAGAAGTTGTCCGGTTAACATTCCCCGAGGGGTGGACGCTCAGGCAGTACGCAGAGTTCCTTGAAGAAAATGGTGTTGTCGGCGCCGATGTCTTTATCGACTATCTGAACACCACCGACTTTGGTTTTGAATTCTTTGGCCAGATCGAGCGCGACCCATTGCGTTTTCACATGCTGGAGGGCTACCTTTTCCCGGACACCTACGATTTTTATGTGGGCGAAAATGTCAGCAGCGTGACCCGAAAGTTTTTGCGCAACTTCAACGACCGTGTGATGACCCCACAACTCCTGACCCGGATGAGCCAGCGCGGGATGACGGTGGATGAAACAATCACGCTGGCCTCTATCATCCAGCGGGAGGCCGGCTTGAGCGACGACATGCGCCTGGTCAGCTCGGTCTTTCACAACCGCTTGGGCTCACCCAATTTCCCCCGGCTGGAGTCTGACGTGCCGTTTTTATATATCCGCGACGATATTTTGCAGGTGGGCCGGGAGGTCAACTTCGCGTATATCCGCGACAATATCATGCCCACCCTGTCACAAAGGGACCGGGATATGATTGACGCTTACAACACCTACGTAGTTGAGGGGCTGCCGGTCGGCCCGGTCTGCAACCCGGGGATGGACGCGATTATGGCCGCCCTTTACCCCGAGAGCACCCAAGTGCCTTTCTTCTTCTTTGTAACGGATGTGAACGGCGACTTTTACTACGCCGCCAACTATGAGCGGCACCAGCAAAACGTCCAGACCGCCCTGGCCGCCGGTGAAGAAATTCACGGCACAGGCGTCGGCAATTACGTGTCCTAGAAAGCGAAACCACCAATGAATGATGATCGTATAGCCGAACTGCTCGCGCCAGCCGGGGATGAGGATGCGCTGACCGCCGCGCTGCGCTACGGAGCGGACGCCGTCTACCTGGGCGGAAAGTCCTTTGGGATGCGGGCAAGGGCCGCCAATTTTGGGCCGGATGCTTTAGTGGGCGCGGTCAAGACCGCACACAGTCATGGCGCAAAAATCTACCTGACCTGTAACACACTCCCGCGCGGGCGGGATCTGGACGAATTGCCCACATTCATTGACTTTGCCGCTGCGGCAGGAATCGATGCGCTAATCGTGGCAGATCTGGGTGTGCTGGCGCTTTCTAAGCGCTTACAGCCCGGGCTAGCTTGCCATATCTCGACCCAGTTTGGTGTGGTCAATCACCTGGCCGCCGCCGAGCTGTACAATTTGGGCGCGGAACGGGTTATTTTGGCCAGAGAGTTGACTCTGGGCGAAATCGCGGAGATCCGCGCCAAGACACCGCCGCAGCTCTCGCTCGAAGCGTTTGTGCACGGCGCGGTCTGTTTGTCGGTTTCGGGGCGGTGTGTGATTTCCAACTACCTGACCGGACGGGACGCCAACAACGGCGAGTGTGCCCAACCCTGCCGCTGGAAGTACGCCCTGATGGAAAGCGAGCGGCCGGGGCAATACTTCCCTGCTTATGAAGAGGACAGTTACAGCTACCTGCTTAACGCAAACGACCTGTGCATGATCGGGCACCTCGACAAACTCGCCGCCGCCGGCGTGGATACATTTAAAATCGAGGGGCGGGCGAAATCCGCATACTATGTTGCGGTGGTCACCGGCGCTTACCGCAAAGCGATCGATCACTTAGCTCAAAACGGCGGGAAAGCCCCATTGCCGGACTGGCTACTTGAAGAAGTTGAAAAAATCAGTCACCGGCCTTACTCGACCGGTTTTTACCTGCCCGACAGCCTGCCTGATCAAGATCGGGTACGGGGCGGCTACAACCGCTTTTGGCAGTTGGTGGCCACGGTTGACGGTTACGCGGGCGGATACATCCACTGCACCGAGCGAAACCGCTTTTCAAAAGGCGAAGAGCTTGAAGCGCTTGCCCCTGACGGCCCGCCGATTACTTTGGTGGTGGATGAGATGCTAAACGAAGACGGCGAGCGGATCGAGACCGCCCGCCATCCGATGATGAAAGTGAAAATCCGCTCTGCGCAGGTGCTCCCAGCCGGCGCAATGCTCCGCCGCCGAGAGCCGGGGCAAGACAGCGCTCAAAAATAGGCGCAACCACAGTCAACTCTATTGACAGGCGGGGTATTTTGCGGTATACTTCTTTTCGGTACGAATACATAACCGACAAGGGCCCGTAGCTCAGCTGGGAGAGCGCTGCGTTCGCAATGCAGAGGTCGAGAGTTCGATCCTCTTCGGGTCCACCAAAAGAAGATAATCCGAACCCTGTAATAATCCCAATGGGAGACGGGTTCGGATTTATCTTGTATCTGAAAGACTTAGAATGAAAAAAGGGACGACACTTCTGGACAAAATGTCCAGAAGTGTCGTCCCTGCTATATGGTCACTTACCTTTGCTGTCTGCCTGTATCAGCTCTGCTTTTTCTGTCCTGTATTCAGCCAAAGCCTTTTTGCCCTCCTCGCTCTCGTAATATTTCTGTATCTTTGGCAAGAGGCATCTTGCGATTGCCTCAAATTGATAATCGGGTATGTTCATCCCACTGCTGGATTTTTGAATCTTTTTCGACATTAAGTGCTGCGCCCTCCATAATATTAAATTGTCAAGCTGCAAAGCCCGCCAAAGCGGGCGCGAGTGTTTAGTATATAAGCTGACCTCGTTATCGCTCTTGATTATGCGTCCGTTGCGGCAATTTGGCTTGCCGCTTAACTTGCTCCGGCAACGAATCCACAAACCGCCGGAGATTATGGTAATCCGCTCGGAGCGTGGCAGTCTCAAGCTGCTTGCTAAAACTCTCCTTCTCGCCCGCCGCCGCTTTTTTGGCGAGGGCGGCATTTGACTTCTCTAGCCTGTTAATTTCACCCTTGTATTTTCTGACTTGCGTTTCAAACTTTTCCATGCCGGGAAAGAATTTTTGCAACAGGGCAAGGGCCTCATCTCGCTTCTTTCCGGCATTGAGCGGGGTTATTCCATCAAGCGCTGCCTGTATCTGCACCGCTTGCCTAGTTAGATGCACCGCCTGTTTGAATACCCTAGTCGGGATATGCCGCCGCCCGGTTACACTGGCTGATTCTCCCCGCTCTAAATCGGGGAACGCCTTGACCATGTGGGCAAAAAACATATCTTGCCATCTGATAAGCTGAACACGATTGCCGATGATGTCTTTTGCCGACAAGCGCCCATCTTCTGTAATCGGCGTAAAGCACAAGTGCATGTGTGGTGTCCGCTCGTCCATGTGGACGGTGGCAGCGAAGATGTTGCCCTTGCCAATTTTGCGGGATAGAAAGTCAGTCGCTGTCTGGAAAAACGCCTTGACCTCATCCCGCTTCTTGCCCTTAAAGAAATCGGGGCTGGCGGTAATGAGTGTGTCAACGAAGCGAACACTATCCCTGCGGGTTTTGCACCCCGCCGCTTCAATTCGCCCATCAGATTCACGCTTGTATGATGTTTCCGGCTTGACAATATGAAAATTGTACTTGCTGCGCTCGGTGTCAATATCAGGGTTGCTGGCATATCTAGCTTTGGTTCGCTCATGGTGAGCTTCCAAAGCGCCAAATCCACCCTTTTGTTTTGCAAAGCGCATAATTGCGTATTGTGGTATAGTTGTCACCCTTTCAGTAGATTAAAAATAGAGGCTATTCGCCCCAATGGTATTGGGATATTGCCTCTTGTCTTTTATGCTGATAAAACCTTATGAATAAAAGGTTTTCAAGTGTCTACTTTTCTACTATTGACCTCCTTCGATTTCTGGCATGAGCGACTTTCTGTTTGCGCTGAACGATTTTCGCACAATCACCGCAGTATTTGGCGCTATTGGACTTGGATGAAAACATCCCGCCGCAGACCATACACCGCTTTGTGTCATTATCCCGGAAAAGCTCAGCTTTCAACGATAACCCCTTTTTATCCTCCAGAAGCACCCGCCGGAAAAACTTGCAGTTGACGGAGTAGGAAATGCTCTGAACGCAGACGCACCCCTCGCCACCATCCAGCAAAAGGCAGTCGCCATCCAGATAGTTGCAGCAGATTTTGCGAATGAGCCGCACAGCCTCTTGCCGCTGGCGCGGTGTCATGCGCGGCAGTGAACCATCCGGCCTCCGCTCAATGGGTGATAAATTTTTGATATTGAACATTGGCACCTCTTTCTTTTGATTTCCGGGCAGCCAAAAGCCACGCCCCATTTTTAGTTGCGTGGCTTGCTATCCATATCTTTCTTCGTACTCAACAAACGCTTTTTTAATAGCCTGCATTCGCTTGATTACTCCGCTGTGGTTCTTATACCCCAGTTTATCAGCAATCTGCTCATAAGTAAAACCAATAATGCGTAGCTCTAAAATCTCCATATCTCGCTTCGATAGTCGGGACTTGAACTTTTGGCAAAAGTCCGCCGCCGACACATCTTCCGAGATGTTAGCGGAATCCACCGTAATCTCGCGGAGGCCACGCTCTTCATCTTCCTGCAAGGCTTCAAGCGATACCATCTTGACCCGCTTGGAGCGTGTGTGATACCATTTGCGCAAGAAATCCTTTCTAACGTTGGTACTCCACTTTTCGAAATCTTCATCACAGGGCATTTGTTTGATTACGTCAAGGACAGGTTGTAAGCCGTTTTCTGATATGTAGCGTTTAACAATTCGCCCCATGACCTCTTTGACATATTCGGCAGTCAAGAATGGAATGCTTACAGCACTTGGGATTTTGAGAAGTGATTGCAGACCCCAGCCGGTTTCATCTTCTAACAGCTTTGACCATGTAGGAAGTGCATACGAAAGCTGCCATACAGGATTATCGCCTGTGTAGTGTTCTTTCCAGCCGCCAAAACCGAAGTGAGGAAAGGCCAGCGCCGCCGCTGCGTCCGCTATTTCCTTTAGAAAGGCATCACTGCCAATTGTGTCGATTAGCTTTTCGGAGCAAGCAACCTCACCCAAACAGCGGGGTAAGGCGTAGAGCGTTGGGCATCTGACAATCATATCTTCGGGCAGGAAGTATACGAAGGGTAGATAGCGCAAATTGCTGTCGTAGGGAATTTGGAATTGGAACACGGCTCACCGCCTTTCAAATTAGTTGTATAATAATTTACGACATAAGTATAGATTAATTGTTCCTATCATAGCAAAAATATTTTTAAGATGCAACGCTTCATTATAAGCAAGTAGCAAAAAGCGTAAATCCCGTCAAGGGTCAAGATGAACGGCATAGCCGCCCTTGACGGGATTTACACTTTTCGCTTGACAGGCAATTAAGGCGTGTAAGCCATATTGTGGCTTACACGCCCCTTTTATTATTTTTCGGCAGATTCAAGGTTTTCCAACGCATACTGGCAGCACTGCAACACGATTGTATTGAAAGAAACGCCCGTTGAATCAGATAATTGCTTTAGCTGCGCATATATCTCATCTGTAAAGCGAACGGTGGATGGAATGTTCGCATTTTTGAAAGCCTTCTGAATTATAAACACCACAATACCACCTTTCTGGTATTGCGATTATAACCATTTTGGTGTAAACTATGATATAACCATAATGGTTATAAATATAAAAACTCCAAAATGAGGGCGGCTAATAAACGAATGCCAAAATTCAACAAGCAGAAGATATTTGATCGGGTGTTTAGTGCAGACACACAAGCAGAGCGGGATAGATTGATGGATGAATTTGAATTAGCGGAATATAACCCGTTTATCACGATCCGCTTACGCAAAGTGCAGATAGCAACTTTGTCGGAATATATTGCGTTACTCTCATTCTACGATTTCCGGGCGTTGGCGCTGTACCAATGCAGTGGGTACTCGTATAAGAGAATCTCAAAGACGATTGGTGAATCAAGGGCTAAGGGGCTTGTTTGGTATTGCAAGGATAGGCTTACACAGTGTATGGGGTTGCCTCGGCCGATTGCGGAGATATACTGGCGCTTTGCTTGTTGTAAGGCTATGGATGTTTATAGTTTTCCTGACGCTAATTAGGGTCATAGGGCTACTATGGCTTCCTTTTTAATAAAGAGCACCTTGTCGATCCATGAAAATTATGGTAAGCTATAACAAGTCATGTGTTGATATAAAAGTATGAGAGCTAACGGGGAGAAGAAAAATATATATGAGAGCTAAAAAATGGTTAGTAATAATAACCTTTATTGTTGCAATTTTATCGCTATCAGGAGTTTTTCTATGTTTTTTTACTTTCAAGTATTTTTATGAAATATGGTATGATATTTTGTTAGCCGTTTTCGGAAGTGCTACACTTGGTTTTATCATGTCATTGATTGAGTATTTTGCTGAGAGACGGCGTTCAATGGAAGCATTTTATGTAGAAGCACTAGATGCAGCAAGAGTTTTCGGAAAGGCTATATGCCTTTTCCCCGATGAGCCAATAGAGTTAATTAAAAACTGCATCCACGAAGAGGATAATAACGAGCGTTTTAGAAAAGCATCTAAAAATTTACCGATCGAAAAACTGGGCTTATTGGGTATGGAAATTAAAGATGAGGAGAGAAAAGCTTTCACCTCTTTTCTTTGCACTAAAATGGGAGTTAGTCTTGAAGACATTGAGCTAAACCAACTTAATGAACTGTATAACGAAAAATTTATTCAGTATCGCGAAAAAATACATAAGTGCTTGGACGGCTATTTAACGATACTCGATTCATCATTAAGAATTTTTGATGATGCGATAGGTAGCTTAGATTTTATTTTCGCTAATCGGACTATAAGAAAAGCCGCTTACAAAAATATTTATATCAGATTGCGTGAAGCACGATATGATTTGCTTGATAAGGCACGTTTTTTTAGAATGGCGAAAGACGAAGAGGGTCATCTGCCGATTTGCTTAACACTTATCCAAGAGTTAAATTGTGCTTTGTTTAAGATAGAGGAGATTACAAAAGGCGACTATCATACAATAGTTGTGTATCAGAAATTTTATGATGAACTGTGCAATGATATAGAGCGTTTCCGCGCAAAAATATACGGCCACACCCCAGATATAAGGGAAAGTAAGCCGTTTAGAGAGTATGGCGCTCTTATCCATAATAAAGCCAAAGACGCTGATTGCCTATGAATTATGAAAAGTAAAAACTACTGTTAGTAAGTGCGCAGAAGACCGCGAGCCTAACCTATTCGGCCAGCGTTCCCAAATAATTGAGCGCCGCAAAGCACGGATGGCACCCCTACCGTATAGGCATAACACACTAGACTTTGCCTATGGCAAAATCGTGTGCCAAAGGGGGACGCCCCCTTTGGAAACCCCAAAAATCACCGCCGAATATCCTCGCTTCTGCTGGGATATTCGGCGGCTTTTGCTCGGGTTGCACTGCGATTAAATCGCAAATACACTTTCGCATTTCTTAATTATTGATTTGACTTACATGCAATTATCAGCTATAATGATATTATCACAATGGGGGTGGGCACATGAACATTGTCGGAGTTAGGATAAAAGGACTTCGGGAAGGCGTAAGGCTTTCCCAAAAAGACCTCGGTGCAAAACTTGGGATTACGCAATCTGCTGTAAACCGCTACGAGAACAACCAATCGGAGGCATCCTATCAGACGCTGCTGAAATACGTCGACTACTTTGATGTTTCCCTCGACTACATCTATGGCCGCACCGATCAGCCGCAAGGCAAGCTGTACGACTTCAAACCGAAGATCGATGACAACGACGATATGCGTCTATTTATCGAAATGTGCTTTGACCCTAATTCCCCCATGAGCGGAAAGCTGAAAGATACCCTATTGCAAGTGATGAAAGGTGGCGGGGAAAGTTGAAAACTGTAATATATGCTCGGTATTCGTCAGACAATCAGCGTGAAGAATCGGTGGAGGGGCAAATCCGCGAGTGTACCGAGTATGCCAAACATAACGGAATCACTATCATTGGAACATACATTGACCGTGCTTTGTCTGCAAAGACCGACAACCGCCCGGAGTTCCAGCGCATGATAAAGGACAGCGCCAAAAAGCTGTTTGATGTGATTATCGTCTGGAAACTTGACCGCTTCGCCCGGAACCGATACGACAGCGCGCATTATAAATCCATCCTGCGCAAAAACGGCGTTAAAATCATATCGGCAAAAGAGAACATTTCAGAGGGGCCGGAGGGCATTATTCTTGAATCCATGTTAGAGGGGATGGCCGAGTATTACAGCGCCGAGCTTTCCCAAAAAGTATCGCGCGGCATGACGGAAAACGCGCTAAAGGGCAAAAACAACGGCGGCGGCATTCCGCTTGGATATTTGTTGGGTGGCGACCAAAAGCTTGTGATTGACCCGATAACCGCGCCGCTTGTACAAGAAGCCTTTACCCGATATGCGGAGGGCGAAACCATGCGGGCGATTGTGGAATCGTTCAATGAGCGCGGGTTGACTACCAAGAAAAACCAGCCATTCAACATTAACAGTTTTAACGTGTTATTCAATAATCGCAAGTACATAGGCGAGTACAAATACAAAGAAGTGGTAATCTCTGGCGGTGTTCCCGCACTTGTGTCGGAAGAAGTTTTTGAGCGGGTACAAGAGCGCAAACAAAAGAACAAACGCGCACCCGCAAGGGCGAAAGCGGATGAAGAATACCTACTCACGACCAAGCTCCTGTGTGGGGATTGTGGGCGGCTGTTAATCGGGGAGAGCGGCACCAGCAAGACAGGCAAAGTTCACTATTATTACAAATGTGGCGGCGCTAAGCGCCGCAGCGGATGCAAAAAGAAAACAGTCAAGAAAGATTGGATAGAGCGGATTGCCGTTGTATGGACGGTCAATAAGGTATTGAAAGACGAGGAAATCGACCGCATAGCGGACAAGCTGGTGGATATGCAAGAGCGCGAAAATACGCTATTGCCTACATTACGCCAGCAGCTTGCCGAGACGAACAAGGGAATCGACAATTTATTAAACGCCATACAGCAAGGGCTATACAACGCCGCCGCGCAGAAGCGCATGGACGAGCTTGAAGCGAGGAAAGCAGATTTAGAGGTCAGCATATTGCAAGCCGAGCTTACAAGGCCAAAATATTCAAAAGATGAAATGGTGCGCTGGATTGGTCAATTCAAACATGGTGATGTGGATAGTGTTGATTACCAGCGGCAGATTATCGACATTTTCATCAACTCGATTCGCATATTTGATGACAAAATCATATTTACCTACAACTACAAGGACGGTACAGAGGTAATTTCCCTCGCGGATATACACGCCGCGCTGGGTTCGGATTTCGGTGAGAGTACCCCACCAAACGCCCCATAGACGAACCTTCGGGAATGTCTATAGGGCGATCAATTTTCTGCCCATCCTGCACGTTGAAGCGGATTCTGAGCTTGTCGTCACCAAGTTCAATCCGGGAGATGAAAATATCAACCAGCGCTCTGCGGTAATCAATATCAGCAGGGTTGCCTTTAACAAACCGCTCAAAGAAAAACTTATAATCATCGAACTTAAAAAAAGCATTTTGGAGTGCCAGACTAAAGGAATGAGTTACGATATAAAATACCGGCAACGAGCGATGGAATATTGGCAAGATGGGCATAGCAAGAAGGCAACAATGTCAGCGTTCAAAGTAA
>WRBI01000013.1 GCA_009784625.1 Oscillospiraceae bacterium
CTGGGGGCGTGCCCCCTGCCCCCCTTAAGCGGCCTTTTTGGTTACTTTTTTGGTCGTGGAAAAAAGTAACTCGGGGGCTTGGGGGCGAAGCGCCCCATTTCATTTCCATCGGAGATTCCGATAAAAGGCCCTTAAAGGCCCGAAAGGCAAGGACATCGGAAATTCCGATCAAAAGCCCGAAAGGCAGAACCATAGGATATCCCGACCTAAAACCCCATAACCCCCGAAAGCAAACAAAAACAATCGCCAACAAAACATAAATCACCTACGAAAGGGCGTTAACAAATGTTTGAAAACCTCTCCCAAGCCACCGATTTCTGCCGAGAGAACGAGATCGAAATGATCGACTTTATGATGGTCGATATCGGCGGGCGGTGGCGGCACCTGACCATCCCGGCCGGGCGGCTGGACGAAAAGACAATGAAATACGGCATCGGCTTTGACGGCTCAAACTACGGCTTTGCCCCGGTCGAAAAGAGCGACATGGTCTTTATCCCCGACCTTGGCAGCGCATATATGGACGCCTTTGCCGAAGTACCCACCCTTTGCATGATCGGCGACATTTTTGTGATCGACCTGCCCCACAACCGCCGGTTTGACCAAGACCCGCGGGCAGTTGCCTTTCACGCCCAGGATTACATGAAGAACAGCGGGATTGCCGACGAGATGATCATTGGCCCCGAGTTCGAGTTTTATGTCTTTGACCAGATCGGCTATAAAGTTTTGCCCCACCAGTCAGGTTTTCAGCTGGACGCCGAGCAGGCCGCCTGGAACACCGGCGTCGGCCCGCACAACTTAGGCTATAAGACACCCACCAAAGGCGGCTATCACATCACCCCGCCCCAGGATCGGCTGAGCGGTTTCCGCTCAAGAGTAGCCATCCAGATGGAAAAACAGGGGATACCGGTCAAATATCACCACCATGAGGTGGGTGGCCCCGGTCAACTGGAAATTGAAGTCGAGTTCGGTACCATGCTTGAGATGGCCGACAAAACCATGATGACCAAACACCTGATTAAGAACGCCGCCGCCGCTGAAAACCGGACAGCTACATTTATGCCCAAGCCGATCTTTGGCGAAGCCGGCAGCGGGATGCACGTACATATCCAGCTTTTCAAGGATGGTGCGCCCCTCTTTTACGACGAGAAAGGCTACGCGCAGCTCAGCGAGACGGCGCTTCACTTTATCGGTGGTCTGCTCGCCCACGCGCCCGCTCTCTGCGCCTTTACAAACCCGAGTACAAATTCGTACAAGCGCTTGATTCCCGGCTTTGAAGCGCCTGTTACCATCGGGTACGCGACCTCAAACCGCAGCAGTGTTATCCGCATCCCCGCTTACGCCAAACATCCGAAAAACAAGCGGTTTGAACTTCGCTCGCCGGACGGTACCTGCAACCCTTACTACGCTTACGCGGCCATCCTGATGGCCGGATTGGACGGGGTGCAAAAGAAGACCGACCCGCAGGCGGCCGGCTACGGGCCTTTCGATTTCAACCTTTTTGACCTTTCTCCCGATGAGCAAAAAGCAATCAAGCAGCTCCCGCGCAATTTGGACGAAGCCCTTGACGCACTGGAGGCCGACCACGCGTTTTTGGCGGCGGGAGGGGTCTTCCCTCTGCGGCTGATCGAGACCTGGGTGAGCGGCAAACGCGCCGAGGCCGCCCGCTGCAACCAGCTGCCCCAGCCGGTCGAGTTTGAGATGTATTATGACCTTTAAAATTGTCAATCGCACATTGTGGTTGACAAAACGCACACTCTTGCATATAATATGAAAGGGTTGAGGGAGTCGGCCCAACCCGGCACCATAGCCAAGGGGTAAGGCAGAGGTCTGCAAAACCTTTATTCCCCAGTTCAAATCTGGGTGGTGCCTCCATAAGAAAACCGCTTAACTAAAGCATAGTTAGGCGGTTTATGCTTTGTGTCAATTAATGTCAAAAAAGGATTTAGCGCACAAGGGGTCAAAAAAGAGAACGACTCGCCATGAGCCGCTCTCAGATTGATCAAGTATTGCTTTGTTGTAACGATTTGAATAGGGCGCAATAAATAGCGTCAATTTTCAACTGTTTCAAACTGAGACGCCGAATCTCAGTACACCTCGAAAAAACATCTGAATCCGGTGGCGCTGACATTAACAACTGCGTAATCTGATCATCGGTCAACCGATTTTTGAAAAGCTGGCGCAATTCTTTTTTTGTCTTGCCGCTTCGCTCTTTCGATCCAGTGAGAATCTGGTCGGCGCTGAAAAAGTCTCGGTTTGCGGTTAGCGAATCCGCGTGGGAATAAATCGCTTGGTTATCCATTTTTCGTCACTCATAATCTTCAAAGTCTGATAGACTTCTGTCGGGTGCTGGGTTGTTGAACGCATCGCAAACGTGCTGTGCGTTCGCCAATAACCCGGCATAAGTGCAATTTCGCATACAATCGCCATCGACTAAATAATTCTCAACGCGCATCTCGCCTACGTGCCAAACTGGAAAAGGCAACATTCGCGGGGGAGCAGGCCGACTTTGCTCTAGTCGCCCTAATCTCGTTAATAGGTTTCTCAAACAATCACCTCCTATGTCTTCCGCTATCGCCCAGAATCGCCTGAAACGGCCTCTAGAACTTCAATTCGCTCGACGATTTCAGCCTGTGCAACAACCCGATATGCCGTGTCAAGAATCGTTTTTGCGGCATTTAAACGCACTTGCGGTGGTATGTTTTCGTCAGACATTAAGTCGTCAATAGTCCTTGTGGCCGCGCTAATTCTCGATTGCAGATAGTCGCTAGCCTCATTTACGGCTTGCCGCTTACGTTGCTTGTATTCCGCTGAAAAATCGGGGTCGCGTAGCCAGTTGAACGCCGTGGTTTCGGGTATACCCACGCTGGCCGCCGCCTGCTTTACTGTTGGGTTTGTGAGCAAAGCCGACAAGAGTAGTTCGCGCTTGGAATTTTTCAAGACGGTCACTCCTCTCTCGGTGTAAAAATATTGATTGCCATCGGGGTATAAGCGTTATCAGAGATCAGTTTCGAGATGCTTTCAAGCGTTTTGGTGTCATGCCGTTGCAACTTCTGTGGCGAAAAGCGGCGGCTTCGGGCGCATATGCACTTGATCAGGTTATTGCGATACTTGCGACGTTCCACAATTGATCTGTTCATTTCCCAGTCCCCCTAATGCCAGCCGGTTAATTTTTGAGCTTCGCGAATCAGAAAGCTGCTGGCACTGTTTTTTGAGCATGTGGGCAAAATGTTCCGTGTCACGTGGCTAAAACGTTTTCCGTGTAGCAGACCATCCAGAGCAACTTTGTGCGTATATGGTCGCAGCGTTTCGAGTTCTGCAATAATGCCCTCGCGCGCTTTGATCTCTGTCGCGCGCAGTTCACCGACCTTCGTCAACAACTCTTCGGCCAGACTTCGGATTTCCTCTATACGGGGTTGATTTTCAGCTTGGATTTCAAGAATTGTTTTATCGATGGCGCCATACAAGTCGAAATCGCCTACACCCAATTTCAAACACTCACGGCGGCCTTTCAGCCTCATTATGTGTGCATCGAGTGCCTTTTGCTCGGCCTCAAGCGTGGGTTTGCGCTGTGAATCTGCAAACGAGATTGAGTCGGTTGCTTTTTTCAGAGAATTCTCGAGTTTGTTTTTCTGCTCCGAACACTTTTGGAGTTCAAGGTCGATTTCGTCAAATTTCAGTTGGCAACTTTCGATCAAGTTTTGGACTGTATTTTTAATCATTTTGTTCATCCTCTCTGATTCTGTGCGTACCCGGTCAAATACTGTTCGATCTCGTTTTTTGCCTGCTCAAAACCATAGCAGACGATTGCCCGGTAGCCCGCCGCTGATAGGGCTGTAAGCCACTCCCGCTGATTCTCCTGCACCCTGCCGCCCTCGGCTTTTAATTCGATGAACAACCCGTGAAAACACCCGATAGGGGCTGCTATGAAGACGTCAGGCACACCGGCGCGGACACCCTGCGCTTTGAGGTGTGCGCCCTCGATTTTACCACCCGCACGAGAGCCACCGTTGGGAATCGCGAACATCAGCCGCAAAGCTGGGTGCCTGCCCTCATTGTGCCGTGCCCAGCTGAATAACGCCGACTGTTCACTGGCCTCATTCTGGCGGCGCTTAGCGGGTTGTTTGCCTAATGTCTTGCAATCGTTGGGTGTGGGATGCCCGGTTAGCAATCCATAAAATTCCATCGCTTGCCGTGAGTCGCGTTGCTTAAGCATAAATCATCCTTCTGCTCAGGATATTATTTGGCTCTTACTGAAAAAAGCCTTTTACAATGCGGTTAGTTCAGTGGAAGCCAAATAGAATTTTGAGCAAGATTGGCTTCTACTGGAGCGGGGGCAAAAGCGGCCCGCTTATTTGCGCAGACGCCAATTCCTGCCCGTGTCGCGGTCAATGAACATACAAAACTCCCGTGTACGCTCATATATCCTGCTCCCCACCGCCTCATCGAATGAGAGCAACTCGTCAACGCTCCACTCGCTGGAAAGGACTGTGACAAGCTGCCGGTTGATATATCGGTGGTTGAGTAGCTCGAACGCGATGTTCACGTCAGCGGGCGTCGGTGACTTTCCTGCGCCGGACTTGAATAAATCGTCTACGTACAATACCCCCACGGTTTTGAGCGGGTTTATCCGCTGCGCATACTCCACATCATCATTGACGGAGGGTTTCAGCGCGACAACCTCATCACGCCATAGCATATAGCGGGCGGCTTTTCCCGCTCGAAGAAAATTACCCACAATCGCAGCGCAAAGATGCGTTTTGCCAGCCCCTACCTGGCCACCAACGTAAAACCAACTACCGTTGGCGCCGGCTTCGGACACGAAAAGCTCGGCCAGCTTTTTCATGTGCCGTTGCCACGGCTCCGGCGTCTGGAAGCTATCGAGCGTGCAGCTATTCAAGAGGTCGGCCAACCCGCTATTGCTGATACGGCGCATTTCGGCGCGGATTTCGGCACATAAGCATTGCCCTGCGACGATCTCTCCATCGCGAACAAAATATATCAGCCCGCGATTGAGGCATTTTGAGCAGGCATGACCGGTCAGTTTACCCGGCTCACTGTTTAGGCGTTCGCAATCGCGCTGGAGGCGTTCATCAGATGACAGCGCCATATTTTGGTCGATGTGTAGCTGTATCTCCGGCGGCATTGGTGGGAGTCGGAACGATGTCCTTATGTATTGCATTGTTACTTGCCTCCCATGTAATGATTTTTTGTTTCCAGTTTCTGACTTTATTACCCTTGCTGTCTACCCAGCCAGAGGTGTTAAAGTAATCATAAAAGCGAACCGGATCAACATTGCTACCCCGCGCTTGGCAATAAACCCTAACCTCGTCGAGCGTTGGTGGCGTAAATTTTGGGCTTGCTTTCTTGGGCGCGTCTGCGCCAGATAGCTTTTCTACTCTGCTCTTATCTTCTCTACTCTTCTCTACCTGTGTGACGGCCGCGTGACGCGAATTATCGTCATGCGTGACGGTTGCGTGATGCTGTTGCTTTTGCCGGTCACGATAGGATTTTGACCGCTCGCGGTCTTGTTCGCGCTTGCGTTCGCGGCCATCCACGAGGCGTCCGGCGTAATCGCCCCAGTCGTGAATTATATAGCCGTCATCAACCTTGTCGATAAAGTCTGCCCTGTGCAAAGCGCCGACGAAAACCGCAGCCTCGCCGTCCCATCCGGCGAGTATAGCGATTTCCTCGTCGTTGAGCGCGGAGAGACTGCCGTCTGAAGCGTAATTGAGCGCACCCCACCAAAAAATGTGCAAATGCCCTATGGCCTGCGCGGGTGAGATGTCGCAATATCGCGCGAGGCGGCCTGTTTTGGGGTGGTGCCGGAGCGTTTGGCAGCTTTTAATCCAAGCCAAATTTTCTCACCGTCCTCGAAGGAAAATCTGACAACAACGTGTGCCGGAGGTATTGCAGTAGCGGGCAATGGTGGTTTTGACCTCGGCGAAAAGGTTCACGGCTTCACCTGCCGAATCTGCCCAGCTGCCGATGGTTCTTGGCATGTTTGTTTATCGCCATTCAACAGGAACACTCGGACATTCTCGTCAGCGACAAGCGCTTTGCGTCCGCACATAACCACTTTAAGCTGCCCGCCCGCTATCCAACGGCGTACCGCGTGAAGCGCAACATTGTACCGCTGTGCGACCTCTCTTGCGGTCAGCATTTCCACCGGCGCGGTCATTCTGGAACCCTTTCGGCCTGTTTGGCGGTCTGTTGCTCTTGCAACTTGCGCTCGGCACGTTTACGCCAATAAGCTTTGTTGTGTTGCCGCACCTTGTCGTGGCTGTTCGCGCGCCAGCTTCGGAAATATTCGCGACGTTCACTTTCGATTGCTTGATTTAAGTTTTCATCCAAAACAATTCCTCCCATCTGTTGACTTTCGTTTTCGCTTGTGTTAAAATTGAATCGACAAGTAACGGTTCAATTTTGCATAGTGTACCATAGAAAGCATAAAATAACGCGAAACTTGACAAACTATGAATATTATTGAATTTTTATAGTGATAATTCAATTTTGTGAAAGTGGTGAAAAGATGGCCGGTAACGCTACGAAGAAAAGCAAGCACAAAGCGCGTGACATAGCAAAAGAGGCTACCCGGGATGTATTCTCGCAACGATTAAATGATTCGCTTTTGGCTGGAAACGAGCTCTATGTAATGTCTGGCAAGGAGCTGGCAAAAAAGATAGGTGTATCGGAGGGAATCGTTAGTCATTACAAGACAGGGAAAAACTCCCCCTCTTTTGACAAGCTGAAAGATATCGCTGGCGCGTTGAATGTATCGGCTGATTTTCTGCTTGGTCTGTCCCCATATAAAAATGACACATCGCGCGGTGATCAGGAAGAGAATATCGCCTCTATGTTCCAATATCTCGCCGACTTCGCGGACAATGATCGTGCGAAATTTCTTACATCTATGTGCACATTGTTGGAATATATCAGCCGCGTTAACTGTCGTGACACGAAAAAACGCTTGATAAACAATATAAGCGAGATGTTGTCAGCTTGCGCTGAATTCGCTCTAAAAGGTCAATCGCTGGCAAGTGCAAGTGGGAGCATATATGAACCGTTCGACTATTTGAAATTCACAGAATTCGGCGAACGGGCAAACAAAGCATTATCCGCATATAAGGAGCGCACGATACAGTTGACAGCACAGCTGAAGGCGGTAAAACAGGCTATGGACAGAGAGCTTGAAGGTCGGCAATTATGCAAAAGGACGGGTGTTGATAATGGCGAACATTCGGAAAATTGAGGGCAAAACCGGCACTAGCTACAGAATCACAGTCAGCGAGGGGCGCGACATTTCCGGGCGACAAGTGCGGCATTACAAAACCTACACCCCAGCCCCAGGCACGGCGCAGCGGCTGGTTAGCAAAGAACTCAACCGTCTAGCCATTGAGTTCGAAAAGGCCATAGAGCAGGGTCTGACCGTTGACAGCAACATAAAGTTCGCGGTCTACGCTGAACGCTGGCTCGCTATGAACGAAAAGCGATTTGCACCGATAACCTATGCACGGTACAAGTCTTTGCTCGTGAGAATCAACCAAGGTTTGGGGCAATGAAGCTTGGCAAGATCACTGCCATGCACCTTGAGGAATTTTACAAGAACCTCGCCGAAGTGATCAGCGAAACAACCGGCAGGCCACTAAGCCCACAGACGATAAAGCACCATCATCGCTGCATTAGTGCGACTTTAGCCGATGCCACCAAAAAGCAGGTAATATCGCGCAATGTGGCTAGTCGTGAGTTTTTGGATGCGCCAGCTACGCCAAAAAAAGAACCCGCTCATCTCGACGATGAACAGGCGCGACAATTTGTTGGGCTATTGCTTTGCGAGGATGATTTAAGGAAAAAGGCGGCGTTTTCGCTCTTGCTACTTTCGGGTTGCTGCATTGGTGAGCTGACCGGGCTGGAGTGGACTGACATTGATTTTGAGCGGCAAACCATATCAATCCGGCGCAGTGGTCAATATATCAGTGGGCGCGGCGTGTTCACCAAAACCCCTAAAAATGATACATCTGCCCGGACTATTAAGCTACCAGCTACAGCGTTCACCATTCTGCACGAATACCGCCGGTGGTACAGCGAACAGCGGTTGATGCTCGGCAGCAAGTGGGAAAATTCGAATCGCCTGTTCATCAACACATACGGCGCACCGATAACGCCGAACATAATAAACAGATGGTTTGACAGCTTCATCAAGACGCACAGCCTGCCCCGGATTACTCCGCACGGGCTGCGGCACACAAATTTGACACTGCTAATCAGCAATGGTATAGACCTACGGACAGTT
This sequence comes from Oscillospiraceae bacterium, assembly GCA_009784625.1. Lineage (GTDB taxonomy): Bacteria > Bacillota > Clostridia > Oscillospirales > Ruminococcaceae > WRAV01. The sequence continues at coordinate 8,291 of WRBI01000013.1, forward strand.
GTGCACAAGGCCGGGCATTCACGTACAAGCACTACAAGTGATATTTACGCCCATGCGATTCAATCAGCAGACGAGCGGGCAAGTCAAGTGCTGGACAGCGTCCTTGTGGGCAACGGTGTAGGGTAGCCCGCCAATATTATTCACCTGTAAGGAGTTTGCCAGATTGTTTGGCAAGCTTCTTTTCGTCTGACCTTACTCGTCGCTCCAACTTCTTTATGTCCTCGGCCGGAGGTAGACTTTCCGGTTTTATCCCGCGTTGCCCAAGCATTTCGCGAACGCTGGTATTGTTTTGAATATGTTCACTTGTGATCGGCGGTTCGCCATGTAGGTCTTTTTGCTCAACGTTATAGTTGGTCATTTCGGTGGCAAGGTTCTTAGCGGCGATGGTCACTGCGGGTAAGTAATCGGCAAGCGGCCGTCCTTTTCCTGCGCCTAGCCGGGCTTTCATGTCTTCGGTGTCATATCCCCCAAACAGAGCTTTGTCGCCTTTAGACCGGATTCTGCCAAAGCCGTCGCCATCGACACCGCGCTCGTAAATGTTTTGCGATAAGCGCTTTTCGGATTCTTTGAGTTTTTCCCGCGCGTCCATGCGGGCAATGAGGCTCAACCTGTCTTCAAGAAGTTCCTGCTTTCGCGTTTGCAAAGCGAAATAGCTTTGCGCAAAAGCGATTTCTTCCTTTTTGGGATCACCATTTTGGGCGATGAGATAGCAAGCGTAGCGTGTGAGCATGTATTCTGTGATGATTTTTTCCGCCGTTTTAGGCATTTCTATCGTTTTACCGACATCAGTAAAATGATGCGAAACCTCATTGCCAGCGGATTCACAGGACACCATTGCCTTATGTACGGCGTTCTCGAAGTTCTGCCACTTCGCATAGCCAAGCACAGTCTGCAAATCTCTGGCAAACCAGAATTCAATGCCGTCCTCGGTTTTGTGAGCGATATCGTCAAATGAAGCCTTTAGCCGTGCGATCAGTTGCTTTTCCACGCACTCACCACCTTGTAGAGATTGTATGCCGATTATAGCACAAGACCAAAACGCAATCAAGGCACAGCAGATGCCGCCCTATTGTTCTGGCGCTCGATTTCTTGGCGCACATTTAGCGCACAACACTACGAATGTGCGCTAAATTTCACAAAATGACACAACGCGTCAACTCTCAAAAAACCGCATAACATAAGCATTCGCGGAACGCGGCGAAACACCACAAAACGCAATATACAGCACTGCAAAACCTTTATTCCCCAGTTCAAATCTGGGTGGTGCCTCCAAATAGTGAAACCGCTTAACTAAGGTTTAGTTAGGCGGTTTTTTTACATCAAACTGCATCGGTGACTTCAAGGGGCGTGTGCGAAGCAAAAAGAAATGATGACTTAATTACGCTATCGATAAATAAGCATTGTCATTTTAGTAGATAATGGGTATACTTATTAGCAAGTAAAACGCCCGCCGTATGGCGAGATACAAGCGTGAGGTGTCACTATGTCGTGTACCATATACATTGACGAATCTGGCGATCTTGGTGCTAACCGTGGGACGAAATGGTTTGTTTTAACTGCCGTAATTGTTGATGCAAGCGATGAGCCGAATATAAGAAACAAACTAAAGGCCATTAAAAGCAAGCTAAATCTTCAAGCTATCCATTTCAGAAACGTGAAAGACTTCAACAAACGCTCGTATATTGTCAATGAGCTGGCAGGAGAGCATTTCCAAATGGCCAACATCCTATTTGACACAAATCAATATGATAAAAACAGGATGCAGACGGAGCGAATAGCCTACAATTACATATGCAGATATTTGCTGGAGCGTGTTTCTTGGCTGTTGCGAGATACCAACAGAAGAGGGAAAATAGTGTTATCCAGCAGAGGCACATCAAAAGATGGTGAATTGGTAGGGTATATTCGCGACAAACTGCTCCCCTATCCCGATAACCAGATAGTTGACGTGTTTTCTGGCGTAGAGTGCAAGCAAGCATCTGTATGGGATATGCTTCAACTGGCCGATGTGTGTGCTACATCAATGTTTTACTCGCACGAAATCAATGGGTATGGTTTTATTACGCCATGTTTTCTATATAGGCTTCGCGAGAAACTATATCGACGCGATGGAAAACTTATTAAGTATGGGTTGAAGTATTTCAAGGATAACATGAAACCACCTAAAGATAATCTCAAAAACCATAAAGTTTGTGAAAACAAAAAAGAAACCCCCAGCGCGACTGCCACATGATTTCTCATGCTGGTACAATACCCTCGCGTTCTCTGGCGACGTTCCTATCTGCATTATAGCAGGTATATATCATGTTGTCAACAACGAGCCGCCACAGCCAGTATAGCGCACACGAAAAATTTCACTTGCAAACCCACTAACCCTATAGTATAATAGGTTATAAACGAACCCGGCCGCACACATGCTACTAAATACAAGGTGGTTTCCGTTATGCTCATCTCAACAAAAGGGCGGTATGCCTTGCGTGTTTTGGTTGACATCGCTGAGAATAATAAAGAGGGCTACACCCCGCTTAAAGAAATCGCCAACCGGCAGGGGCTGAGCGAAAAATACCTTGAGAACATCATCCCGGTGCTCATTCGCAACGATTTTCTGGTTGGGTTGCGCGGAAAGGGCGGCGGCTACAAGCTGACCCGCCCACCCGAAACCTACACGGTGGGCAGTGTGCTCAAGCTGGTCGAAGGCGGGCTTTCGGCGGTCTCCTGCCTGGAGGTGGATGCCCAGTCCTGCGAGCGGGCGGCCTCTTGCCGGACCATGCCGATGTGGCAAAAACTACAGGACAAGCTGGATGATTTTTTTGAGGGAATCACGATTGCCGACCTCTGTCAGGATGGGCAGGAAAGCGGCGACGCTTGACACATCCACGCGCTGGGATTATAATGGCCACAAACATACCGGAAAGGTTGGTTTTGGATGAATCACCTCTATCAATTTCGAAACCGGGCTGCACACCTCAAGCGAATGTGACGCTTCGGGTTTAGAATATAAGATCACAACATCGAGTAAGGTGAGGAGAATATTATGTCTGATAAAAACTATCGCTTTGAAACACTACAGGTACACGCGGGGCAGGAACAGCCGGACCCGGCTACCGACGCGCGCGCCGTGCCGATTTACGCCACAACTTCTTATGTCTTTAAAGACAGCGCCACCGCGGCCGGGCGGTTTGATCTTTCACAGCCGGGCAACATCTATACACGGATTATGAACCCAACCAGCGACGTCTTCGAAAAACGGATGGCCGCGCTTGAGGGCGGGGTCGGCGCACTCGCTTTGGCTTCGGGCTCTTCGGCGGTCACTTACGCGGTGCAGAACATCGCGCTGGCCGGGGATCACATCGTGGCGGCCTCCAATCTTTACGGCGGAACTTACAGCCTGTTTTCGAACACCCTCAAAGAACAGGGGATTGCCTGCACATATGTTGACCAGAGCGACCCCGCTAACTTTGAAAAAGCAATCAAACCGAACACCAAACTGCTCTTTTGCGAAACGCTGGGCAACCCCAATTCGGATATCACAGACTTAAAAGCAGTCGCCGACATCGCCCATAAACACGGGATTCCCCTGGTGGTGGACGCGACGTTCACAAGCCCGTATCTGCTCCGCCCCATTGAATACGGCGCGGATGTGGTCGTACACTCGGCCACCAAGTTCATCGGCGGCCACGGAACAGCCATGGGCGGGGTGGTCGTTGACGGCGGCAACTTCGACTGGGCCCAAAACGACAAGTTCCCCGGCCTTTCGAAATCCAACCCGGCTTACCACGGCGCGGTATTTACCGAAGTAGCGGGCAAAGCGGCCTACATCATCAAAATGCGCACAACCCTCTTGCGGGATCAGGGTGCCTGCGCTTCGCCGTTCAACTCGTTCCTGCTATTACAAGGGCTTGAGACCCTATCCCTGCGGGTAGAGCGGCATGTTAAGAACGCGCTGAAAGTCATCAAATATCTGGTTGACCACCCCAAAGTTGAGCGGGTCAATCACCCATCCCTGGCGGGTGGGCGGCAAAAGGAATTGTATGATGAGTATTTCAAATGGGGTGCGGGCAGCATCTTCTCGTTTGAGATCAAAGGCGGAAAAGCCGCGGCGCAAAAATTTGCCGAAAGCCTGGAACTTTTCTCACTGCTCGCGAATGTAGCGGATGTGAAATCGCTGGTCGTTCACCCGGCCTCTACCACACACTCCCAGCTCAGTGACGATGAGCTGGCCGCCAGCGGAATCAAACCGACCACCATCCGCCTGTCAATCGGAACCGAGCATATCGACGACATCATCGCCGACCTTGCGCACGGGTTTGACTGCGTTAACTAAGAACCTGTGGTCAATAACGAGAAGTGCACACGAGCCGAAGCGATTTTTTCGCCAGGCAAGGAAATTTCCCGCAGGAATACTTTGTGTATTCCAAGGGAAATTGACGAAGCATATCGGAAAAATCGCCGGATCGGGGGCGTTTTGAGTATTATCCACAGGTTCTCAAGAAAGAAGCGATAATCATGATGAACATTTACGCCGACAACGCGGCCACCACAAAGGTAAGCGAGGCCGCGATCAACGCCATGACCGCCTGTATGAAAGATAGCTACGGCAACCCGTCCTCCCTGCACAGCGAGGGGCAGAAAGCGGCCAAAGTTCTGCTGGAAGCCAGACAAAAGATGGCCGCCCGCCTGGGCTGTGACCCCAAAGAGGTCTTCTTTACATCCGGGGGGACAGAAGCCGACAATCAGGCGCTGTTTTCAGCCGCCGCCCTCGGCAAGAAAAAGGGCAAAACCCACATCGTCTCGACCGCGATCGAGCATCACGCGATCAGCCACACCCTGGACAAACTGGCAAAACAGGGGTTTGAAGTCACCCTGCTGCCTGTCCCCGAAAACGGCGTGGTCGAACCGGAGACGCTGAAAGCGGCCCTGCGGGAAGACACCTGCCTTTGCAGCATTATGTTTGCCAACAACGAGATCGGCACAATCCAGCCGGTGGAGGAGATCGGCAAGCTCTGCCGTGAGCGGGGGATACTCTTTCACACGGATGCGGTGGCCGCCGCCGGTTACCTGCCGATTGATCTCGGGGTGCTGCCGATTGATTTGTTGTCGCTGTCTGCCCACAAGTTCCACGGGCCGAAAGGGGCTGGCCTGCTCTATGCCCGCAAAGGCATCAAAGTGCAAAGTATGCTTGAGGGCGGCTCTCAGGAAAGCGGCAAGCGCGCGGGCACCGAAAACTTACCCGGCATTGTTGGGATGGCCGCCGCCTTTGAAGAAGCGTGCGGCGAGATGGCCGAAAACGCCGCCGGACTCAAGGCTTTGCAAGATCAACTGATTGCAGGGCTTGAGAAAATCCCCCACGCACTGCTCAGCGGAGATCGAAACCGCCGCCTGCCCGGGAACGTCCACTTCTGCTTTGAGGGGATCGAGGGCGAGAGCCTGCTTCTGCTCTGCGACCAAAAAGGGATACGCGCCTCCTCCGGATCGGCCTGTACGTCGGGCGCGCTTGAGCCCAGCCACGTACTGCTGGCCATCGGCCGAAGCCACGAGATTGCGCACGGTTCACTCAGGCTTACCCTCAGCCACCAAAATACCGAAGAAGAAGTAAGCTACATGATCGAAGCGATCAGCGAGGTGGTCACAAAGCTTCGGCAGTTCTCACCCGTCTGGAAAGACCTGGAGGAAGGAAAGAAAAAACATGCTATATAGCCAAGAGACAATGGACCACTTTTTGAACCCGCGCAATGTCGGGAGCATCCCGGACGCCAACGGTGTGGCCGAAGTCGGGAACACGACTTGCGGCGACGTTATGCGCATCTATTTGAAAGTCGAAGACGACGTGGTACAGGACGCAAAGTTCGAGACCTTTGGCTGTGCTTCGGCCATTGCCACCAGTTCGATGACCACCGAGCTGATCAAGGGCAAGCCGGTTACAGACGCGCTCAAGCTGACCAACAAAGAAGTGGTCAACAAACTGGGCGGACTGCCCGCCAACAAACTGCACTGTTCGGTTCTGGCCGAGGAAGTGCTTAAAGCGGCGGTGGCCGACTACTACCAGCGCAGCGGCGCGGATGTGTTGAGCACCGAGCTATAATTTACAATCACAATAGATGGGAATTGCCGGTAATGCCGGCAGTTCCCATCTGTTTGCAAAGGACAGATTATGATGAACCGCACACTAGGCCGCTTTATCGACCGCTTTTTGCGCAACTCGTTTTGCTTTGAGCTTGCGTCTGTTGTCGCCTATTTGTTCTTTTCCCTGGTCTTTGCGGCAGCGGGGATCCCAGCTGTATTTCTGTTGAGGCTGGTGGTGGTTCGCTGGTGGGAGGCCCCGGCCTTTGCGGCAATCTTCTCGCTTGCGCTCTTTTTGGCCTTTTGCGTCTTTTTGGTGAGCGCCGTGCTCTTTGTCGGCAGCGTCGAGCGGATTCTTTCACTGGGCATTAAGCCGGGGGCGTATCCGGTCGGCTCGCTGATCTTTTTCCGCTGGCTGGTGCTGTCCGGCCTGCATCTTTGGATGATCCATCTGGTGCTGCCTTTCTGGCGGGGGACAAACTGGATCAAGATATACCTGCGCATTGCCGGGGCAAAAGTCGGGCGGGAATCGTTCCTCAACACCAGCCACTTTTATGACCCATACCTGCTCACCATCGGGGATGGGGTGATTATCGGCGGCGAGACTTTTGTCAGCTGTCATCTGTTCGAAGCCGGCCATTTGATCATCTCGCCAATCACAATCGCGGACGGCACACTGGTTGGCGCGAGCAGTTACTTAACGCCCGGCACTAAGACAGGTGTGAACAGCCATGTCGGCATGTACACCTACCTGCGCCGGAATACAGAAATGCGGGATGGCGAGATACGCATGACCCCGCCGGGAATGACCATCCGCCAGTACCGGAGCTTCCTGCGCGAAAAAAAGCGGGAAAAGTCACTTGCCTAGCTGCCGGATGTCCTCGATTCGCGCACAACTTCCGCGCTTTTGTCTAAATGTATAATTATTACGTGATTGTAACTTGACTAATTCGGCGTGTCGCGCTTATAATAGGTAACTGATAGAGAGTGTGCGAAATTTTATGCAAAGGATCGTGATACTTAATGAATAAAACACACAGACTGGTTGGCTTGTTGCTGGCGGTTATACTGGTTCTGGCCGCCTGCGGCGGGGCGCAGACCTCTGCCCCTACGCCTGCCCCCACAGCGGACGCACCGGCAGCGGGTGACGCGCCCGCCCCGGACGCCGGTGATGAACCCGCTTTTGAAATCGGCGCGATCAACATGGTCGAACACCCCGCGCTCGAGGCCGCTTTCGCCGGATTTCTGCAAGCGCTCGAAGACGAGGGCATCAACTTTACCGTCGACTACCAGAACGCGCAGGGTGACGCGGCTACCCTGACCACCATTGCCCAGCGCTTTGTCAACAACAATGTTGACCTGATTTTGGCCATCACCACCCCCGGCGCACAGGCAATGGCCTCCGAGACCGAAGATATCCCGATTGTGGGTACGGCCATCACCGACTATGTGGTCGCCCGCTTGGTTGAAAGCAACGAAGCCCCCGGCACAAACATCACCGGCGCTTCAGACATGAACCCGATTCAGGCGCAGATCGAATTGATGCTTGAGTTCTTGCCCGATATGCAAACCATTGGGATCATGTGGTCCTCCAACGAGCCTAACTCGGTTCACCAGGCTGAGATCGCCCAACAAGTCGCCCAATCGCTTGGCTTGAATGTTGAGGTTGCCACAGTCACCACAACCGTTGACGTACCCCAGGTTGCCCTGTCTCTGGCGGGTCGGTCGGATGCGATTTATGTCCCCACCGACAACACGATCGCCAACGCGATGGCCGCGATGGCCGGTGTATCACTGGAATCGGGTACCCCCGTCTTCGCCGGCGAAGAGAACATGACACGGGGCGGCGGCGTTGCCACCTTGAGCGTGAACTACTTTGACCTGGGCCATCAGTCGGGCGTTATGGCCGCACAAATTCTGCGCGGCGAGGGCGTTCCGGCCACCATGCCCATCCAGTTCGCGCAGGGCTATAACTATGTCGTTAACGCCGAGATGGTTGAAGCCCTCGGACTGGAAGTGCCCAGCCGCCTGCTTTCTTACCTCTGGCACCCGGACGAAACGGCCGAGTGAGGATAATCACTTGTCGGTTGACAAGCTGACAACCAATCGCGTACAATAGGAACATCCCTTCGCGGTCAGCCGATTGCGGAGGGGTGTCACTGTTTGAGGAGTTGATCTGACACATGCTTATCCTGCAAGGGGCGCTTTCGCTGGGGCTTCTCTGGTCTCTGATGACCATCGGGGTCTTTCTGACCTACCGGATTTTAGAAATGCCCGACCTGTCGGTAGAGGGGACAATCATCCTGGGCGCGAGCATGGCGGCCAGCATGATCGCCGCGGACGGCGACCCCATGATCGCGACACTGGCGGCTGCCGGCGTCGGCTGCCTGGGCGGCCTTGTCACCGGAATCTTACACACCAAGTTTAAAATCCCGCCCATCCTTGCCGGTATCCTGACCATGATCGGCTCTTATTCGGTTGTCATAAGAATTTTGGGGACGTCGAACGTATCCCTTTTGCGGATTCGCACCATCTTCTCACCCTTGGTGGATATCGGTCTAACCAACCGCAACGCAGTTATCGCATTTGGCGGCGCGGTTGTACTGGGGATCGGGATATTGCTCTTTTGGTTTTTTTCGACCGAGCTTGGCAGCGCCATCCGCGCGACCGGCAACAATCGCCAGATGGTCAAGGCACAGGGCGTAAACACCGACGGGATGATCATCCTCTGCCTGATGATCTCCAACGGGCTGGTCGGCCTTTCGGGGGCGCTGATTGCCCAGGATCAGGGCTTCGCCTCAGTGGATATGGGCGCGGGTACAATCGTGATCGGCCTGGCCTCGGTCATCATTGCCGAAGTGCTTTTCCGGGTACGCAGTTTTTGGGGCCGCTTAATCTCGCTGGTTGCGGGCGCGATCATCTACCGGCTGATCATCGCTCTGGTACTTGAAATGGGGATGGCGCCCACCGATCTGCGGCTCTTTCAGGCCATTACGGTGGCCGTTGCCCTCACCCTCCCGATCATTCGGGAACGGCTGGGCAAGCTGACCAAACGCATCGGAAAGGGGGCCTAGCGGATGCTTGTCATCGAAAATTTAAACAAAACATTCAACCCGGGCACCCCAATCGAGAACCATGTGCTGCACGGCGTCGGGCTGACGCTGGCCAAGGGCGATTACGTCACCTTAATTGGCGGGAACGGCGCGGGCAAAAGCACCCTGCTCAGCAGCGTGGCCGGTACATTTCTGCCCGACACCGGCAAAATTTCGATTGACGGGGTCGATGTGACCCACCTGTCCGAACACAAGCGGGCGGTTTACCTTGGCCGGGTATTTCAAGACCCGATGATGGGTTCAGCCGCCAATATGAGCATCGAAGAGAACCTCGCGCTGGCCTACCGCCGGGGGCAAAAGCGGGGACTGCGCTGGTTTATCACCGAAAAAGAGCGGATACTCTACCGCGAAAAGCTCTCTATCCTTGAGTTGGGGCTTGAAAACCGGCTGGCCGACAAGGTCGGGCTGCTTTCCGGCGGCCAGCGCCAGGCGCTTACCCTGATTATGGCCACCCTCAAAGAGCCGAAAGTTCTATTGCTGGATGAGCACACCGCCGCGCTTGATCCCAAAACCGCGCCCAAAGTGCTCGAAATAGGCAGCCGGATTATCGACAAGTACGGCCTGACCACCATGATGGTTACCCACAACATGAAAGACGCCATCCGCCAGGGCAACCGGCTGATCATGATGAGCAGCGGCAGGATTGTCCTGGATATCAGCGGGGCGGAAAAGAGCGCGCTGACCGTTAAAGACCTGATCGCGAAGTTCAGCCTTGTCAGCGGCGAAGAGTTCAGCGGCGACCAGGCTTTGTTGGGTTAAGTAAAATTGATGCGTTCCCTCTATTGACAACTGCTTGCAATAGAGTATAATGTTTATTGAGGACAAGAGTACGCATCACGTTTCTGCCTGCGCAATGTGGCAGAGCGGCAGCTGGTTTTTGGTGCTCAATTATATCGTGCTCGCATGGTGTAATTTAGTATACAGAGTACATTTGTACTGAAGGCGCAATTCTATTTATGGAGGCTGAAAACATGCAAAAGTTTTTTCATTGTAAACACTGCGGCAACATCGTAGGGGCGATCGGAAAGATGCGCGCACCGATTTCTTGCTGCGGCGAAAAGATGGCCGAGCTTGTGCCAAACACAGTCGAGGCGGCTACCGAGAAACATCTGCCCGCGGTCACCGTTTCGGGCGACAAAGTAAGCGTAACCGTTGGCAGCGTCGAGCACCCGATGACCGAAGAACACTATATCGGCTTTATCTACCTTGAGACTGAAAATGGCGGCCAGCGCAAATTCCTTGTGGTCGGCGGCCCGCCCAAAGCTGAGTTTGCTTTGACCGGCGACAAGCCGGTCGCTGTCTACGCTTACTGCAACCTGCACGGAATGTGGAAGACCGAGCTATAGTGAACAAACGCAAAAAACAGACGCAAGGATGGGTCGATTTTTAAGCTCGTTGACTATGTATAACGCAAAATAAAAACATGTCGCTGCCTTTATTGGCGGCGACATGTTTTTGTCTTTATCAGCGGTCAGTTATGCATCTTGTTTCTCGATGCTAAAGCCGATGATTTGATCGACAAATATAATCATCTGCTCAGTCCTGATTGACTCTTGACCGTGTTTGTTGTAGATGACCACGTTTCTTGCGTTGATGACCTGGGCATCTATTCCATGTTTGTTGTTAAAAGCGGCGGACAGGTCAATGGTAAAGGCGGTGGGGTCGTCGGTAATGGCAAAGAACGCGTCCTCGTCGGCGAGCGGTTCGATGTCGCAGACAGTTCTGCCAATCGCGGTGTAAAAGACAACGCGCAGATTCGCGTTGCACTCCCTCTTCGCTTTGAGCAAGAGCTCACCCAGCCCGGACAATGCCGCACATTGAGCCAAAATGTTGTTGTTCATGAGAAACTCCTTTGCGTTCATTCTTACGCTTTTTACACAGTATACAGCATCCAAAACAAGAAATCAAGCCCGGCGCATTCCGGGCGGTTTACATCACCTTTAATATTGACATGCGAAAGTGTTTGCGATATAATTTTCTCATTGCATACAAAGCCATTTATACGAGCATAGATCATTGACAAACACACCTGGCACCTGTATTTGTATGCGAACGCCAAACCGGTTTGCCTGGGTTGGCGTTTGTATTTCTCAAAGTTTGCGCAAAGGGGCTGGAATCATGGCGGTTTTTACATGGTCAGACGACTACAACTCCGGCTTTGAAAAAGTCGACGAACAGCACAAAGCATTGTTCGAAATGATCAACGACTTTGCCGCGCAGGGCGGCGAAGGCCTGTCCAACAGCAAAATCAGTGCCTTTTTGTTCGAGTTAAACTCCGCTGCCACAGACCATTTCCTGACAGAAGAGGAAATCATGTTAAGCCATGTTTACCCGCTGCTTGAACACCACAAAGACGCCCACAGAAACATAAAAGAGGCTCTGATCGAAGTCAGGAGCGAAATCAGCCGAAAAGCGGTAAAAAACCCCTTTATGAGCGTGATGGAAATTTGCACCGGTTGGCTGAATGATCATATCTTACAAGAAGATGTGTACTTTTTCAACTACTGCCGCAACCGCAAATACAACCTTGGGCGGCACTTTGTCGGCCGCAAATGCGAAATTCTTGCCATGGACAACGAATTCTTAACAGCCGGCAAAATCTCACGGGTTGATATGGACAACGTGGTCATCAACAACCTTTCAAGGGCGCAGATAAACGTTGACCTAAACGATATAGTTAAGGTTTCCTCACTTTCAGATAAGCAGGAAAGCCAGACCTTTATCGCAAAGGTGTTTTTCTCACAGGCGGGCGTTATCAAGCTGTTTAACGCAACGATTATTCAAACCGAAAACAACCGCACCGCTTTTCGCGTCCCGGTCAAGATTGAGGCCGTGCTAACGCTGAGCAATGACCGGTTCCCTGTACTTATTCGGGATATCAGCCAGGCCGGCCTGCGCATTGAAACAACCGCCGACTTCGAAGTCGGGGGCTCGGGCAAAGTTGTGTTTACCTTACAAGACAGAGTGTTAGAAATTCCCTGTGAGGTTTTGCGGTCTATCAAGCGGGTGGGCGCCACCAACACGTTCGCGCTTAAATTCCCGCCCCTTGGCCGTATAGAAGCCGAAACGGTCACCGCCTTTGTCCTTAACAAACAGGCCCAGGCCCGGCGAAAAAAAATTTAATGGACGCCCCGCCTTTACAGCAAAGGCGGGGTGGTCTGTTTTGACACGCTCCGCGCTTGCAAAATCGCGGGTTTGTGCTATACTGAGATATAGTCAACACACTTAAAGATCGCCCCATCTTTCGGCCTTTTTTCCGCCCTGCTGCGTCCTCCTCCTCGGCGGGCGTCAGCCCGCCTTCGTCGTCGCCCTTGCATGGCGAAAAAAATCCTCGCCAATCTTGGGTCGATTTTCAAGCGCGTCGACTACAAAAATTGCGGATTATAGCGGAGGCTGACCATGAACATACTGCACGACATCGGATCGGATCGGATCACACCCGAAGACTTTATAGCGGTCATAGAAATCGAAAAAGGAAGCAAAAAGAAATACGAGCTGGACAAACAAACCGGGCTGCTGATTATGGACAGGATTCTCTATACATCCACCCACTACCCGGCCAACTACGGTTTTATCCCGCGCACACTCTCGGAGGACGGCGACCCGCTGGATGTTCTTGTCCTCTGCTCTGAGCCGATTGACCCGCTGGTCATGGTTCGGTGTTACCCGATTGGGGTTATCACCATGATCGACGGCGGGCTAAATGATGAAAAGATTATCGGAATCCCGTTTGGGGACCCGACCTATAACCCATACCGCACCATCGAGGCTATACCAAACCACATTTTCACCGAGATGCAGCATTTTTTCAGGGTCTACAAAGAACTGGAGCAAAAGCAGACCGCGGTCAACGAAGTCGAGGGCAGGGTGGCCGCTGTCCGTGTCATTGAAGAGTGCATCAAGCGCTACACAGAAAAAGAATCCAAAAAAAGGGAACTTCAAACCATGTGAGAACCGGCCTGACAAACACAGCCGCCGCCCAATAAACTTGGGTCGGCGGCTGTGTCTTCGGCGCTACTCGCTTGAATATTGTTTAACAATCTGGTTTGCGCCTGTGGCTGCCCAGCCGCTGACAATTCCCTTGGTCGCGGCGGTTAAAAGATTGTCCGTCTGAATAAAGTCAGGGAAGAAATAAAAACAGACAATGCCTTGTATAAGGCCAAAGATCCCGCATATAACCGGCAGATGTTTGCTTGAGAGCGGGGTGAACACTTTAAGCGACTGTGCGAAAAGCAAACACAATACGGTAATGGCGGGTATTGCGGTAATGATTTCAAACAAAGAGTTCATCACATTCACCTCGGTTATAGTCGTTTCGCCTCAAAATCAACCCGGCAATTGCGAGGTTTTTTCATCAGGTAAGGCCGACGCCCGCGAACGGCGGCAGCCAGGCCCGGTGGAAAAAGGCCGCGAAGGCGAGTTGATTTTGGAGTGGAACGACTACGAATGATAAGGAAAGGCGGGCAAAAAGAGCGCCGGCGCCTCTTTCTGCCCGTCTTTCCTTATCACTTTTTGCCCGTGTGGCTTTTGAGCCATCTTAAAAGATTTCCTTCTTGATCTTAAAGACCAGCCGCAAGATTGGGCCGAGGAACCTGGGGCTTTTGAGGACTACGATTTTCATGAGGACACCTCCGGTTGTTCGAGCGTGTGATCGGTGTGAATATGTAGGGCAGCGGGCAAACATCGCCGGCAGCAGGGCTAACGCGGGCGATTGGGCAAAACAAAGCGCATAGGAAATCAGCAGCAGAGGCCGGGGCGGATACTCCCCGGTTATTTGCGGGATGTCAGCCCGCAGTAAATCAGCATGACGGCCGCAAGCAGAAGCGCGAACCGTGGCGAGAAGACCATAGCCGCGATCAGCCCGACCCCAAAAGCGATCATAAGCAGCGGGAACTCCCTGCGCGGCGGTGAGCGCCCTCGTCTATTCCCCATCCTGTACACCTCCCGCCATTTGTTTATTATACGTACACACCCGGATTTGTGTTACCGCCGGTGTCCATGCGCCGGCGCAAAGTTCGCGCTTGTGGCTGTGTGCGGTTTTGTGCCGTGAATTTTATGTTGGTCTTGAAAAAAGTACAAAATAATGACATAATACAATGTAGTAAAAAGATGTCCGAACAAGAAAGGACGCGAAATAGTTATGAACGCCGAAATTTTATGTGTTGGAACCGAACTGCTGCTCGGGGACATTGTAAATACAAACGCCGCTTACCTCAGCCGGGAACTGGCCGCGCTGGGGATCGGCTGCTACTACCAGAGCGTGGTGGGCGACAACGCCCAGCGCCTGCGCGAAAGCGTCTCACTCGCCTTTAGCCGGGCGGATATGGTGATCACAACCGGCGGGCTTGGCCCGACCTACGACGACATTACAAAAGAAGTTGTGGCCGAGTACTTCGGCCTGGAAATGGAACTCCATCAGCCGTCGCTCGACCACATACACGACATCTTTACAAAAATTGGCCGCCCCTGCACCAAGAACAACGAAAAACAGGCATACCTGCCCAAAGGCGCAACCGTGCTGGACAACGAGCGGGGCACCGCCCCCGGCATCGCAATTGAGGCAGGCGGCAAGGTCGCCGTCATGCTGCCCGGCCCGCCAAGCGAGATGAAAGCCATGTTTGAGGGCAAGGTAAAGCCGTTCTTACAGGCGAAAACCGACCGGGTGCTCCGCTCACATACCATCCACCTGTTTGGGGTCGGGGAATCAAGTGTTGAAAGCCAGCTGCACGACGCGATGGTCGAGCGCACCAACCCGACCATTGCCCCTTACGCAAAAATGGGGGAAGTGCAGCTGCGGGTGACCGCCTCCGCCAAAGACGAAGCCGAGGCCGAAACGCTGATACAGCCGGTGATCGACGAGATTACCGCGCTCTTCCCCGACAACGTCTACGGGGTGGATGTCGAGAATTTGCAGACCGCGCTGGCCAGGCGGCTGTTTGAAAAAGAAATGACCATCGCCATCGCCGAAAGCTGTACCGGCGGGATGATCGCCGCCCGGCTGACCGAAATACCCGGCATTTCCAAATCGCTGGCCGGCGGGGTGGTCAGCTACTCGGACGAAAGCAAAATGAAGCTGTTGGGCGTAAGCGAAGACACCCTGTCTGCGCACGGCGCGGTTTCACCCGAGACGGCCCTTGAGATGGCGAAAGGTGTCAAAGAGAAATTGGGTGTGCAGGTCGGCCTTTCGGTCACCGGAATCGCTGGACCGGACGGCGGTACACCGGAAAAACCGGTAGGGCTTTGTTACATCGCCTGTGTTGGGTCGTGGGGCGAAGAAGTATCCGAAATGCGCCTGAGCCGCGGTATGCGCGATGAGCGCGAATTTATCCGCAATTACACCTGCCTGAACGCAATGAACATGGCGTTAAAGCTGATTTAAGCCGACGAAAACGACCGGCCACCGCTTTGTGCAGTGGCCGGTCGTTCGCTTTGCGTCAAAATCAGCCCGGCAGCTGCGAAGATTTTTTCACCGGGCAGGCGGAGAGCGAGATAAGGCTGGCGCCCGCGAGCGGCGGCAACGCGGTCCGGCGGAAGAAAGACCGCAAGGGCGGGCTGATTTTGGATTTTGGAGTAGGTTTACTCGATCTCCATGGCGAGCGCGCGAACCGGTGAGCCGTCCGCTCCCGCAATGCCCAGCGGAAAGGCGGCCAGTACAAGGTTTTCAAAGTCAACCGCATCCAGCCCGCGCAGGTTTTCGCCGATGATCATCCGGCTTTCAAAAAACAGATGGTGTACCGGGAACGCGGCTGTACCGGGTCCATCCACAGTCAGGGTGTCGATGCAGAAAAAGCGGACTCCGCGCCCGACAATAAATTTAGCCAGCTCGGCCGACAGATAGGGGTGATGAAAAAACTTTTCGGTACCGGCATACTTATCCCAGCCGGTCCGGATGATCAGGATTTTATCGGCGGTGATTTTATCTTGGAAATCCGCGATGTCGGCCAAGGTGATCGCCTCGTCTTCGCCTTTGCCCGGTACCGGGATGAGCAGTGCCTCGCCGAAAAAGCGGTCAAGCCCGATCTGATCGATGGTCTCACCCGTACTTAAAAAGTGGTAGGGCGCGTCCACATGTGTCCCGGTATGGCTGCCGAGAACCAGGCGCGAGAGGTTGTAGCCATCCCGCTCAATGGTGGCCGCGGCTTCGATGTTCGGCGCGGGGTCGCCGGGGTAGATTGGGGTATCTTTGGCCAGCGGCCAGGAAAGGTCGATGCAGCGCTTGACTTTGAACATGTCGCGTGCTCCTTTCTGTCGCAAAAACAAGTAGGCGCGCCGACCTGATATAGTCAGCGCGCTACAAATATCTCAGCCTGATTAGAACGAGCTGATTAGAACGGGTGGCCCTCGGCTTCCGGCTCGCCGGAAACTTCTTCTTCGGGGGCGGAGGTGTAGTACTCAAGGTCATCCGGGTCGTCAAACAGAAAATCGTCGTCATCGTCGTACAGGTAGCTGCTGCGGTTTTTAAAGTACGCGGCCAGGGCAATGACCACGCCAACGGCGGCTACCGACAACGCGACAAGGGCCAAAAACGATTGTTTCTTCATTTTGGTGGTTCCTTTCCTTTGATGTATTTCCAGTACAAGCTTTCACACTATCATTATAGCGGCAAAACAGGCAAAGTACAATATAAGAATTCCCATTTTACCAAATTTCATACTTTTTTATACCTATAGCCAATTAAATACACGAATAGATTTGTGAGGATTTTTCTCGTGCCGCAAGAAGGACGACAAAGCGGCGCGAAAAAAAGACCGCAATGATATCGTGAAGTTAGCTGGCTACTGGTATTAATAGCGGGAACGGGCATGGATGCCGGTCGGCGCTTACAAGAACCGCATGGTGAGGGCGGTCCGGGTGGTGTCGGCCAGCTCAAACCGGCTGCCATCTTCGGAAAAGGTCCCGGCCAGCTCGACGATCCGGGCGATCGGCTGTCCGGAATCGGCCATCAGCCTGGCCCCGTTTTGACGGCGGATATAATCGGAAAAAGTAAAATCGGTATCCAAAAGATTGATGACGGTCTCAAAAATCCGATCGATGAGCGTGCTGTTGACAATGTCGATTCGCTGATCAATGATGGCCGCAACCAGCTGGGCGGTCATGCTGGCCCGCCCGAGCTCACCCTCCGGGTAGCCGGTATGCCGGATGAGGGCGGCCACCTGACGGCCGTCCAGCAGCTGAGGCCCGGCGTTTAGCGTAACGGCCAGATCCCCGTCGGCCAGGGTGATCGGCTCGCTTAGTTCGAACGCGACGCTGCCGACTGCGGCGGCGGCTGTCACAAACCCGGAAAGGCTGACCCGCGCAAAGCGGTCAATCGGGATGTTCAGGCAGGCCGCGAGTGCGTCGCGGGTATAAACCGCCCCGCCAAGGCGGAAAGCATCGGCCAGTGTCTCCTCCCGTCCGGCCGAAACAATCACAGTCTGAGGCGGAAATGCGGCCACACCGACCACACCGCCAACCGGGTCAAACCGCAGGAGTACGAAAGTATCCGCCGGTGTATTCATCCGCTCCGACCCAAAGACGAGCAGGGTGAGTGAATCCGTTTCGCTGGGCTGGTAAACCTCAGCCGGTTGGAGCAGCGAGACCGGTGCGGCTGTGTTCCCGCCGGTCGGCGCGCCGCTGAGCATCATGTAAAAAAACAGGACAAAAACCAAAGACGCCGCGCCAAAGCTCAACGCGAAATATTTTGCCCTATAACCCAAATCGCCGCCCATACACTTTCCCCCAGTCTATAGGGAGAGTGTTGGCGGGAAATGGCGGGCTCAAACAGTTGACAGTTGACAATTGACAGTTGACAGTTATGGTGTCCACAAGCGAACATTATTTTAATCAATCGCAAAGCGATACATTCACTGTCAACTGTCAACTGTCAACTGAAACACCTCCCCCGCCAGCGCGAACGCTGACTTTTGGCTGGCCAGGATGGGTAGGTTATGCTCATCCGCTTTTACGGCGGCGACAGGGTCAAGCGGCCTGCCGTCAGCCAGAATGACGCATCCCGCGTTTGTCTGTACCCCCACCGCGACCACGTTTGGATGGCCGTGAATGGTAACCCAAATATTGCCGTGCTCCAGCCGGGTGAGCGCGTGGCTGAGCAGGTCGCCGATATAGCAGCCATTTACCGGCTGGTTCAGCCCGCCTTTTCCGGTCAGGCAGGCGAGATGCAAGTGAGCGGCCAGTTCCCCGGCGGTCATGCCTGTGCCTCCGCTTTGATCTTGGATTTTACGGGTATTTGCGCGACCAATACCGCCGTGAGAATCAGCCCGCAGCCAATCAGCTCCCGCCCGGTGAGAATCTGCCCGAGAAGGATCCAGCCGGCGGTGGTAGCCACAACCGTCTCAGAGCTGAAGATGATGGCGGCGACGGTTGGGTCGGCCGTCTTCAGCGCTTTCATTTGCAGGATAAAGGCCACACCGCTTGAGAGGACACCGGTGTATAAAATAAAAGGCAGGCCGGTGATCAGGCCGGCGGGGGATGGGGCTTCGAAAATAAACGCCAGAATCAGCGAGATGGCCGAGACCACGTAAAATTGAACACAGGCCAGTGCGAAAATATTGTGTTTGGGTGAGTAGTGCTTGATCACAAGAATCTGCGCGGCAAAACCAACCCCGGAAAGAAAAGGCAGTATATCCCTGGGCGCGAAGTCGACCCCGCCCGAAAGGGTGAGGAAGTACATCCCGGCGACGGCGATGGACATCCCGGCCCAGACAAAGACCGGCGGGCGTCTCTTAAAGAGCAAAAGGCTTGCGATCGGCACCATAATCACATACAGCGAGATGATAAAGCTGGCCTTGGCCACCGGGGTAAACATCAGCGCAAACTGCATGAGGTTGATGGCCAGACAGAGCACCCCGCCGCAGATCACCCCGGCCTTTAAGGTCGCTTTGTCGAATTTGGAGGCAAAAACCGCCTTGTCCGCAAGCGCCTGACGGCGGGTAAAGACATACAAAGACCCCAGCGCAATGCTGCCGCCAAGAAAAAACCGGGCGGCATTAAAAGCAAACGGGGTGAGATGCCCGAGTGCAGCGCTTTGGGCGGTTACGCCCACACCCCAGATGATTGCGGCGCTCAGCAGCATCAAGTTGCAGGCAATTCCCGTTTTCGCGGCGGGGGCGGTGATATTCGCGTTTGACATAGGTTTTCCACGACCTGTTCGCTAAGTTTGTTGTCAGTACCATTATACAGGCTGGTGGGAGAAAAAACAACAACACGCACAAAACCTGCACTTGACAGCCTGCGCGACTTTTGCTAAAATACATTACAAAGCTGAGATGGAGAGAAAAATATCCTCAGCCGACAGCCCCTTGTGGGCGTCAGAGAGCTTGCGGGCGGTGAAAGCAAGTGTCGGCGGATATAGAATATACACTCCGGAGCTGGCGTTTTGAACGGCGCGCGCGCTGAGTAGGGACGTCCGGAAGCCCTCCGTTACAAGGGTAGGAATTGTCGGATTCCGTGAAAGTGGCGGCTCTGCCCCAGCAGGCCGCAACCAAGGTGGTACCGCGGGAGAACCTCTCGTCCTTGGGCAAGCATTCGCTTTGCCTGTGGACGGGTTTTTGCTTTTCATGGGCAGGAAAAGGACAGCACAACAAAAGGAGAAATGAGCAATGGCAACCGTAAAATTTCGCTCGGGCGAGCGCATTCCGCTGGAAATGCACAGGGCCAGAATGGTGCAAAAGATCTCCCTGCTGCCGGTAGACGAGCGGCTGGCGAAGATCAGAGAGGCCGGGTTCAACACCTTCCTGCTCAAAAACCGCGATGTGTTTCTGGATATGTTGACCGACTCGGGAACAAATGTTATGAGCGACAATCAGTTTGCCGCCATGTTCCAGGCAGACGACAGCTACGCCGGGTCTGAGACTTTCTTTCGACTTGAGAAAGTTCTGGTCGACCTGTTCGGCAAAAAACACTTCCTGCCCGCCCACCAGGGCCGCGCGTGTGAGCACATCATCGCGCGGACTTTGGTCAAACCGGACAGCACCGCCATCATGAACTACCACTTTACCACCACCAAAGCCCACATCACCCTGATGGGCGGCAAGGTAGAAGAAATCATCGGCGACGAGGGGATGAAAGTCCAGAGCAAACTGCCCTTCAAAGGCAACGTAGACATCGACAAGCTCAAAGAAGCGATTGCGCGGCTGGGCAAAGACAACATCTCTTTTGTCCGCATCGAGGCGGGCACAAATCTGGTCGGCGGCCAGCCGGTCTCGATGGCCAACATGCGCGAAGTGACCGGCATCTGCAAAGCCGCCGGAATCAAAACGGTCTTTGACGCCAGCCTTTTGGCCGACAACCTTTACTTCATCAAATCTCGCGAGAAAGAGTTCGAGAAAATCGACATCATTGACATCACACGCGAGATCGGCTCGATGATGGACGTCATCTACTTCTCGGCCAGAAAGCTGGGTTCTTCGCGCGGGGGCGGGATATTGACCTCCAACGAAGAAATGTTTAGCAGAATGCGCGAACTGGTGCCGCTTTACGAAGGCTTTTTGACCTACGGCGGGATGTCGGTGCGCGATATGGAAGCCACCGCCGTCGGCCTGATCGAGACGCTGGATATGGATGTAATCAGCCAGACGCCCATTTTTGTTGAAGCGCTTTGCAATGAGATGCAGGCCAAAGGTGTGCCGGTCGTCACCCCGCCCGGCGGGCTTGGCTGCCACGTGGATGCCGCCGCTTTCTGTGACCACATCGATCAGGAAGAGTACCCGGCCGGCGCATTGGCCGCCGCCCTGTTTATCGCCAGCGGCGTGCGCGGGATGGAGCGCGGGACACTGAGTGAACAGCGCAACCCGGATGGCAGCGAACAGCTGGCCGAGATGGAACTGGTCCGGCTGGCATTGCCGCGCAGGGTTTACACACTCTCGCAGATCAAGTTTGTGGCCGACCGGTTTGCCTGGCTGTACGAAAACCGCAAGATGATCGGCGGGCTCAGGTTCACCGACGAGCCCAAACTGCTCCGGTTCTTTATCGGCCGCCTGGACGCGATCGGCGACTGGCCGGAAAAACTGGCCAAACAGTTTGAAGAAGACTTCGGCGAGAGCTTATAACAACAAAAAGATGGAGCGCAACCCGCGCTCCATCTTTTTTGTATTGCGAAATTATTCAGCGGCTTCTTCACTTTCTTCGTCGTCCGCTTCTTCTTCCTCTTCCTCAGTCGCCGCAGGGGCTGCAACTTCGGGTACTTCGGCTGCTGCTTCTATAGCAGGCCCGGCCACGCCGCCGTCGCCAACCACGATTCTGTAAAGGGAAAGGCCGGTGATGCCGGGTGTACGGGTGACGAGCTCGACTGTGCCGTTTTCAACACCTGTTACAAAGAAATCTATGTACGGTACGCCGTCTGCGTCAACTCTCGCGATGTTCCAGGTTTGGATATCCCAAGTTTGGCCGTCGCGGAGAAGGCTGTTTTCATAGCTGATGAACTCGCCGCCGCCCATAATGGTGAAACCAACCGGATAGCTCGCGCCCACGGTCAAACCAACCTGGGGCAGGCGAAGCGCGGTTGTGCCGCCTACTTCAACGGTGAAAGTGCCGCCAAAAACTTGAACCGCGTCAGGGTCAGCGTGATAAGCTTCGGGGTAAAGCAGGGCGGGCATTTCGGCGCGATTGCGCATACCGCGTGCATCGTCCGGTCTTACGTTGTCCGAATAAGTCAGCGGAGCCCAAACATCAGGCGCGCCCTCGGGCAGAATGGGGGCAGAGATGGCAACGATACCGGCCGCAACCGTGTCGACTACCACAGGCGTTACGTCTTCTTCTTCGGCAAGTGCTTCTGCCAATGCTGCACGCGCTTCATCAAGAACTTGCTGTGCGCTTGCCTGCGCTTCATCCGCCAGCGCAAGGGCTTCTCTAAACGCCGCTTCCAGGTCTGTCTCTGCCACTGCGACTACACTCATCGAAAAAACCATAACCACTGCCAGGACCATCGCGAGAATTTTTTTGCTCATTTACATTGTCGCTCCTTCCAAAATATGATCTCTTTGTAACCGCGGGCGCGTTCCCCGCTTTTGACCGGGCAAGACAAGGCTGTTTCGCCAAACTGCGGCAAAACTCTGCCTTTATCGTTGCTATACTTGTAATTATAACGTATAATGGAAATGATTACAAGTGGAAGTTGATAAACCTGATCAACTCAGTTAAGACAAGCATAACGGCAAAAGGAGCATTCTGAAAGTGATCTCTTTACTGAACAAATTTTTAGCGGGTGAATTGCTGCGTATGACAACCACCCCCGCCCCGACAGAGCCGGCCAAAACCCGGACTTACTATGTAAACGCTTTTAGGTGCAAGATCAAATCAAACGGGCAGGATGCCTGTATCATCGGCCTGTTTGACTCGAACGAGTGGGCGGGGCTGCCCGGGCTTGCCAAAAATCTGGCCGGAGAATATTACCTTGGCGCCAAGCTGATCGCGTACTACCAGGTCAAAACGCATCCGCTGACCGTAAATTTTTACGACCGGTGCGGCGGTGTCAAAATCTGTGGCAAGCGCCAGGAGCGTGTGCCTATCCTCTCGCGCTACAAAGAAAAGCGGCTGGAAGCCGAAAGTGAACAGGAGGCGATTCAAATGTTTACAAACTTTCAGTTTGACTAAGGGCCTGTACTCATAACGCAAAGCACCGTCTTGGCGGGTCCTTTTCTACCCGCCTGCGTCAGCCTTTCTTGGAACGCATTGGGTATTCCTGCAAAAAGATTCCTTAATGGGCGAAAAATCCCCCGCCAATCCGGCACTTTTCGTTTATGAATAGATTCTAAGATAAGCGGCCAGATGGTGGAAAGACATCCACTGTAGGGATAAAATATCGCAACCTTTTTTACAGTTACGCACAATATGTCGAGCAATAAATACAGAAAATCAATTTTAAATTATATAAAATAAATAAAATTTATCAGCAAGGTTTGTTCTATACACAATTTGGAACGCGCGGCTCGTTGAACTTTGTCATGTGTTTATGTTACAATACGCTTGTGTGTTCAAGACCCCGATCAGGCAAGGCGGTGGTGTGCGTTGTTGGATGACCTTTCGCTACATATCCTCGACATCGCACAGAATGGCATTGCCGCCGGGGCGGGGCGGATCGAGATCACACTGGCTGAAAACGCCGCGGAAAAAACGCTGACCCTGACAGTTGGTGACAATGGCGGAGGGGCGGCTGTACCCGAGCGTTTATATGACCCTTTTTACACCACTCGCACCGAGCGCATAGTCGGCTTGGGAATCCCGTTTTTGGCGCAGGCGGCCGAGCTGACCGGCGGCCGGGTGACCATTCGATCAGCCCCCGGCAAAGGGATGACGGTCACCGCGCTCTTTCACACAGACCAAATCGACATGCCCCCGGAAGGCGAAATCAGCGAGAGCGTCACGCTGCTGGCTGCACTGAACCCGGCAGTTGAGGTTAGATATACCCGACAGACATAACCAGCGTTCACTATTCAATTCCTATTTTCCAGCAATTAACAGGGAGGGAAGTTCAATTATGAAGTCAGTAGAGGAACTAAACGCCATTCGTGAAAAATTTAGCGAGGGCAAAGAAATCCGCAACGACAAGCACGAAGGCATCAAAGTACTTGTCAACATGGGTACATGCGGGATCGCGGCCGGGGGCAGGGAAGTGGTAGCCGCCATCGTTCGCGAAATTTCCGCCTGTAAACTGGACGCACAGGTCATTCAGATCGCCCAGGACAACTGTGCAGACGCCCCGCGCTTTGAAGTGCATCTGCCGGGCAAAGAGGCAAGCGTCCACACAAAAATGACGCCGGAAGCAGCCGCGGAAATAATCCGCAATCTTGTTAAATAATTCACGGGAGGATAAAGCGCAGATGGAAAGATCACATGTGTTGGTTTGTGCCGGTACCGGCTGTGTTTCGTCGGGTGCGGCGTCTGTTGTCAAGGCGCTGAAGTCGGCCATTGACAAACATGGCCTGAAAGAAGAGGTCAAAGTAATCGAAACCGGGTGCTTCGGCCTTTGTGCCCTTGGCCCGATCATGATCGTTTACCCTGAGGGGACATTTTACTCGATGGTTGAGCCCCAAAACATCGACAAAATAGTGGAAGAACACCTGCTCAAAGGCCGGATTGTCACCGACCTGGTTTATCAGGAAACAGTCTGCCCGGACGGAAAAGTCACCGCGCTCGACGACACCGGGTTCTACAAAAAGCAGATGCGCGTTTGCCTGCGCAACTGCGGGGTGATCGACCCGGAAGACATCAACGAGTACATAGCTTTTGACGGCTACCAGGCGCTGGCCAAAGCGGTCACCGAAATGTCCCCCGAACAAGTCATTGAAACCGTCAAGGATTCAGGGCTGCGCGGGCGGGGCGGGGCAGGCTTCTCGACCGGGATGAAGTGGAGCTTTGCCGCCGCACAGCCGCCCGGACAAAAATACGTTGTCTGCAACGCGGACGAAGGCGACCCCGGCGCGTTCATGGACCGCTCGGTGCTGGAGGGCGACCCCCACGCAGTCATTGAAGCGATGGCCATTGCCGCCTACGCAGTCGGGGCGGACAAGGGTTATGTCTATGTGCGCGCCGAGTATCCGATCGCGGTTAACCGCCTGGATATCGCGATCAAACAGGCCAAAGAGGCCGGTGTGCTGGGTGAGAACATCTTTAACTCAGGCTTTAATTTCGACCTTGAGTATCGCCTGGGCGCGGGCGCGTTCGTCTGCGGCGAAGAGACTGCCCTGCTCACTTCCATTGAAGGCAACCGGGGTGAGCCCCGCCCCCGCCCGCCTTTCCCGGCGGTCAAAGGCTTGTTCGGAAAACCCACTGTGCTCAACAACGTTGAGACTTACGCGCTGGTCCCCCGGATCATCCTGCTGGGTTCTGACTGGTTTAAATCGATCGGCACCGAGACTTCGAAGGGCACAAAAGTCTTCGCGCTGGGCGGTAAGATTACAAACATCGGCCTGGTTGAAGTCCCGATGGGGACAACCCTGCGCGAGATTGTCGAAGAAATCGGCGGCGGTATCCCGGACGGAAAGAGCTTTAAAGCGGCGCAGACCGGCGGCCCTTCCGGCGGATGTATCCCGGCCAAACACCTGGATGTACCCATCGACTTTGAGAGCCTGAAACAAATCGGCTCGATGATGGGTTCAGGCGGGCTGATCGTTATGGACGAAGACAGCTGTATGGTCGACATCGCGCGGTTCTTCTTAGACTTTACGGTGGATGAAAGCTGCGGCAAGTGCGTTCCCTGCCGGATCGGCACCAAGCGCCTGCTTGAGATGCTTGACCGCTTTACCCAAGGCAAAGGCCAGCCCGGTGACATCGAAAAAATGCAAGACCTCTGCCACTACATCATCGCAAATTCGCTTTGTGCGCTTGGCCAGACCGCGCCCAACCCGGTGCTCTCCACGCTCGCTTACTTCCGGGAAGAGTACGAAGCGCACATCAACGACAAAAAATGCCCGGCCGGCGTCTGCGTCGACCTGCTAAACTTTGTTGTCTTAGAAGACAAGTGCATCGGCTGTACCCTTTGCAAAAAAGTCTGCCCGGTCAACTGTATTGCCGGCGAAGTCAAGCAAAAGCACGTCATCGACACAGAAAAGTGCATCAAGTGTGGCGCGTGTATCGAGAAGTGTAAATTTAAAGCCATAATCAAGAAATAGCGAAGGGGTTGAGACGCGATTATGAATAAGAGTATAGATACAGTCAATATCAAAATTAACGGCATAGCGATCAGCGTGCCGAAAGAATTTACCATACTTGAGGCCGCGCGTGCGGCCCACATCGAAATCCCCACTCTTTGTTACCTCAAAGAGATCAACGAGATCGGCGCCTGCCGAATCTGTGTGGTCGAGGTCAAAGGCGCAAAGACCCCCTTTGTGGCCGCCTGTGTCTACCCGGTTTCTGAGGGGATGGAAGTGCTCACCAACACACAAGCGGTGCAGGACGCCCGGCGGATCACCCTTGAGCTGATCCTCTCCGACCATGAGCGCAAATGCCTTTCCTGCATCCGTTCAAGCAACTGTGAGCTTCAGCGGCTTTGCTGGCTGTTCGGGGTGGACAATGAAGTCGCGTTTGAGGGCGAAGTGATTGAAACCGAGCCGGACGACTCAGCTGTGCATATGGTGCGCAGCGACAACAAGTGCATCCTTTGCCGCCGGTGTGTGGCTGTTTGTAAAGAGCAGCAGAGCGTCGGGGTAATCGGCACAAACGAGCGCGGGTTTAAAACCCGGGTGGGCTGTGCGTTTGACCTCAACCTGGATCAGGTTGCCTGTGTCAGCTGCGGGCAGTGCATCGTTGTTTGCCCGACCGCCGCCATCCACGAAAAAGACCAAACCCAAGAAGTCTGGAACGCGCTCAACGACCCGAACAAATATGTGATCGCCCAAACCGCGCCGTCCATTCGCGCGACCATCGGCGAGGACTTTGGTATGCCGATCGGAACCGACGCCACCGGCAAGATGGCCGCGGCGCTCCGCCGGCTGGGCTTTGACGGCGTTTACGACACCGACTTCGCCGCCGACCTGACCGTCATGGAAGAGGCCAGTGAGCTGCTTGAGCGGCTTGAAAGCGGCAAAAACCTGCCCCTGATCACTTCCTGCTCACCCGGCTGGGTCAAGTACTGCGAGCATTATCATCCCGAATATATCCCCAATCTGTCTACCTGTAAATCTCCCCAACAGATGTTCGGGGCGGTGGCCAAGACCTGGTACGCCGAGAAGAAGGGGATCAAACCCGAGGACATCTTTGTGGTCGGCGTCATGCCCTGCACCGCCAAGAAATTCGAAGTCTCGCGGGATGACGAAGAAGCCGTGTCCGGGGTTCCCGACTGTGACGTTGCGCTGACCACCCGCGAGCTTTCCCGGATGATCAAGCGTGCCGGCCTTGATTTCGCCAATCTGCCGGATGAAAACTTTGACGTGCTGTTGGGGGAATCGACCGGCGCGGGCACAATCTTCGGGGCAAGCGGCGGCGTTATGGAAGCCGCTCTGCGCACCGCCGTTGAGTGGGCGACCGGCAAAGAGTCGCCGTCCGTCGACTTTACCGAAGTCCGCGGGATGGAGGGCGTAAAAGAAGCGACCTACCGGATCGGTGACATTACGCTCAACGTAGCGGTGGCCTCCGGCCTGCGCAACGCGGAGGAGATGCTCAAGCGGGTGCGCTCCGGCCATAAAGATTATCACTTTATCGAGATTATGGGCTGCCCGGGCGGGTGCATCAACGGCGGCGGCCAGCCGGTACAGATGGCACATGTCCGCAACTTCACCGACCTCAAGAAGCTTCGTGCCCAGGTCCTTTACAACGCGGACCGGAAGATGCAGCGCCGCAAGGCCCACGCCAACCCGACCATCAAAAAAGTCTACGAAGAGTATTTTGGCAAGCCGGGCAGCGAAAAGGCCCACCACGCCCTGCACACCAGCTACCAAAAACGCGACCACTTCTAAACTTCATTAATTATCGCAAGGCGCCGCCAAGGCCGGAAAATCCCCGGAAACTTGGCGGCGTTCCCTTTGTTTTTGCCCGCCACCCCAAATGTTCGCCGACAAGGGATTGGCGCCAAATGAATCCCCGCGCATAGTATGATAGTGTCGTTTCGCTTCAAAACCGGCCCGGCATTTGTAAGGATTTTTTTCGCAGGGCAAAGTTGGGGACCAAGGTGGGCTGACGCCCATCAAAGAGGAGAACGCGGCCCGGTGGAAAAAAGATCGCAAAGGGCGGGTTGGTTTTGGGGCGGAACGGCTATGGTGTCGGCCGGCCGGGCAGGGAGAAAAGATCACAAAGCCGCTGTGCGCGTGCGCCCTGTTACAGCAATGGCCCGATATGGATCGCGCTTCATCCAATAAGGGGTGCTGGCGGGGCGGGGCGGTCGATACGGCCCTTTAACAGCCCGCCCTGCGGCAGAGGCGCTCCATAAAATAAGAACCTGTGGTCAATAACGAGAAATGCACACGAGCCGAAGCGATTTTTTTGCTGTGCGAGGAAATTTCCCGCAGGAATACTTTGTGTATTCCAAGGGGAATTGACGAAGGATAGCGGAAAAATCGCCGGATCGGGGGCGTTTTGAGTATTGTCCACAGGTTCTAAATGCCGGGCAAAGAAAGACACCTTCTTTGCCCGGCATTTTATTGTGGCTTTGGCTGTGCGGTCTTAGGTATCCAGTATCCGGTTAATCTTGACGTCGGCGAACTTCGGGTCGCTGAGCAGATTGATGTAAAGGGCCGATTTGCTTAAGCTGCCCAACATCCGCAGCAGCGGGCGGGCCGGGTCTGCCGTGTGATTGCGAACGACCAGACAGCGCACTTTTGAAGAAAGCTCAACGCTGACACCGGTCGGGTAAAGCGCGATGATCCGTTTAAACCCGGCAACCAGTTCGGGGTCGTACATCTTGCCCGCATTGCTTTCAATAAACGCCATCGCGTCCGGCGGGTACATGGCCGGACGGTAAGGCCGGCGGGAAACCAGCGCGTCATATGCTTCGGTGATCGCCAAAATCCGGCCGAGCAGCGAGATTTTGTTTCCCTTTAGTTTGTTGGGATAACCGGTGCCGTCATAGTTTTCGTGGTTTTGAAAGATGCCGACACAGGCGTCAATCGAAAGGTCAAAATTGGCGCGCAAAAACTTAAAGCCGGTTTCGGTATTTTCCTGGATGATGGCTCGCTCGTCTTCGGTCAGCCTGCCCGGTTTTTGTAAAATTTCCTTGGGAATAAATACATCCCCAATGTCATGGAGCAAAGCGGCCACACCCAGCTCGTGCAAGTCGAGCCCCGAGGATCTCATCTCGATTCCAAGCAAGAGAGATAGCGCCAGGACATTGGCCGCGTGGTAATAGTGGTAGCTGTCAAAAGGCTTGGAATCAACCAGGTCAACCATTCGGTGGCGGGAGCTGATGATTTCCTCAATGGCTGGCAGTACGACGTCCTGGTGAATTTCGCGCGCGACCCGGTGAATGATCTGGCCGGAGGACGAGCCGTTTTCAGCGCTTTGAAAGACAGTTCTGGCCGCCCTGATCGCCCGGATCCGCAAATCCCCGGAGAGGATGTCGGCAGCCTGTTCCCCGTCGGAGAGGCTGTCTTGAATATACGCGCCCGAAAAGCCCAGTATGCTCAATCGGTTGATATAAGCGCCGGTCAGTGTGGTGCCGCGGCCCATGAGCACGTCAAGCGAGCCCCCATAGATGGTGCGGGCCAAAATCATTCCAGCTTCTAAGTTGGGAACAGAAATATAACGCATAGATTTCACCTGTTTATTTTGGCGGCCAGCCTGTTCAGCGCGAGTCGGTTGTGGTATACTTAGATTATACGCCCAAGCTACAAACTTGTCAATTTATATCAAAACCCAAATGGCGGCGGGAGCTTTGGAAAATACAACGGCCGAAGGGGGGAATTGCCATGCCGCAAACACAATACGCCGACGCGCCCGGGCCTCTGCGTGATTTTTTATTTTATATGCGCACCATTCGCGAGCGTTCCCCGCGCACAGTTCACGCTTATTACATTGACCTGCGCACGTTTCTGCGCTTTTTGAAGATGCGCGCCGGCGGCCAAACGCAAAACCCGGAAAACATCTCAATCGCCGATATCACTGTCGAGACGCTTTCCCGCGTTACATTGGCTGATGTCTACGAGTTTTTAAACTACGCCGCCACCGAGCGCGAAAACACCGCGAAAACCCGCGCCAGAAAAGCCAGCAGCCTGCGGGTGTTCTTCAACTACTTAACCGTTAAAGAAAAAGTCCTCAGCGAAAACCCGGTCAAAAATCTTGAGCTGCCCTCCGCCAAAAAGAGTTTGCCCCGGCATCTGACCCTGGAAGAGAGCATCGAGCTGATGACTTCGGTTAACACAAAGTTTTACCGGCGCGACTTTTGCATCCTCACTCTCTTTCTCAACTGCGGGGTTCGTTTGAGTGAGCTGGTCGGCATCAACCTTACCGACATTCGCGAAAACAAAGTCCGCATTCTCGGAAAAGGGAACAAAGAGCGGATCGTTTACCTGAACGAGGCTTGTCAGATCGCGTTAAAAGAATACCGGGATGAGCGCGCTCAGATGGCGGGAGCGGCCAAAGTGAACGCGCTGTTTTTATCTTCGCGCGGAACAAGAATCACTCCGCGCCGGGTTGAACAGATTGTGGCTGACTGCCTGAAAGCCGCCGGGCTGGATGGCCAGGGATATTCACCCCATAAACTCAGGCACACTGCCGCGACCCTGCTCTATCAACACGGAAAAGTTGACATCCGCGTGCTCAAAGAGATTTTAGGCCACGCAAATCTGGCCACAACCGAGCTTTACACCCACGTTTCGAACAAACAAATCGAGAGCGCCGCCGACCAAAGCCCGCTCGCGAACATAAAAATGGACAAGAAATACAAGAAACGAAAAGTCGAAGAATAACCGAAAGCAAATAAAGACAAAATTCTATTTGCTTTTTGCGCGGGAATGATGTAATATACTTATTAATCATTGATTATTTGGAGGAGAAACATAATGGCACGAGGAGTAGCGCGCAGTTTGGATTCTAAGATCGAAACATTAAGAGAAAAACTCGCAAAAAAACAAGCGGAAGTCGCTGAAATCAAAGCGCAAATCAAAGAACTTGAAATGGCAAAACAATCTGATTTGCTGAGCAAAGTAAGCGAAGTCGCCGCCAAAAAAGGCGTATCGGTTGAAGAGCTTTTAAACGCCGCGGTAAAGTAAGGCTTGTGTACAAAAAGAAGCGGAAGGTAAATTCCGCTTCTTTTTTTGCGTGAAAATCTATTCGCGGCCGTCGATAATATTCATTTCTTCCGGGTTCATAGTGACCGGAAAACCGGCGGCTTGCAGCTCAAGCTTTGACAGCCGCAGCCAATGGCCGAATGTGCCGGGGTAGTCTCCGGCCGGGTCCATTGAGGCTGCCCGCCCGCCGCCGGGCAGCTGCGCGGCGGCGGGTATCAAAACATGCCGGGCCGCCCAGTAGTCGAGGGCGACCGGGTCGGTACTCGCCGCGATCAGATTCATCTGTCTGGCGGTTGAGTACGGGCTGGCCGGACCGCGCTCGACCGCGATCCAGATCATATCGAGAATATTCAGGGTGGGCATTCTGGTCTGCGCCATCTGCGTGCCCATCCCGCCGGTACCGACGCTGTGATGTGCCCGCGCGCTTGTCAAAAAGTCGGAGGGCGTGCCCATATAATTTTTGACCGCACCGGTCACCTGAAAGATAAAATGAGATTTTAATACAGGCATGTTGATCACTTTGAGCGCGTCGCTGTCATAGCGGGCGGAATCGGAATCCCAAATGCCCTCTCGAAAACTGACGTGCGTGCCGAACTCGGTGGTGAACTTGGGGTAAGTGATCTCAAGCCCTGTCGCGCGGATTTCGTCCTCAACGACAAAGCCGTCGGTGTAGTCGCCCTCGCTGAACTGCCCCACCCGCACCCGGGTGAACGTATCCCAAAGCACACCGGTCACACGATGCCCCTGGCCGGCGAAGTCGTTGATTACCACCGTGGCCGACTGGCTTTGATCGACCGCGTTGTTGTTTGTCCAGCTCAGACTGCCGCCGCTGCCCGCACTGCCGAACTGCCCCTGGCCGTTGTCGGCCACAATCACTTCGCCGGTAAAGCCGTCCGGGTGCGCGACAATCGCGCCGATCACCAGGCGGATCAGGTCGGTGTTGGTACCGCCCCGCTCATCCCACTGACAGTTGATTTTGAGGATGATCACATCATCCGCGCCAAAAAGCCCCCAAGGTATCGCTTGCGTCCGGTAAAACGGCTGGCCGTGCATTTCCATCGCGTGGATTAGCCGCTCGACCCCGTCGTCTACCCCAGTGGTTGGTTCAACAAAGATTTGGGAGACGCCGGGAGTCCCGACAGTTACCTCGGAGAGAAACTCCCGTTCCGGTTCGGGCGCATCCGGCTGCCGGTGTGTTTCCGGTAGTGCTGTAGGTTCGGCCTCCGGTGGCGGGGCTGGAATTTGAGATGTGCAGCCGGACACAACCAGCGCGAACGCCAAAATTATGACTGCGAATTTGTGTCTCATAGCGTCTCCTTTCAAAGTCGCCAGTTCTTGTCAAATACGAACATAGCGGTTTTTCCGAACTGCTTTGTGATTTTTGTGTAGCTGGAAAGGCGATAAACAAAGCCGCTTACGGTTGACTACCCTCCACAATACGTGCTGCTTCGTTATGCAGCTCCATGCAAAAGGCGTCCATGAACCACCAGTTGCAATACGTGCCGCTGCAACATTTCATCAAAAGTTGACACGGCATCGTCTATCATACCCTGATAGTAAGTCTTTGCTTCTTCGGAAATATTAGGCGCCTTCAACATCACCTCGCACCCCCTGACCTCTTCATCTTGCGCCTGTTTTATGAGGCTATCAGGAATTTTCGATTTGATTCTTTGTTGGATGCCGACGGATAGCATTTTGAACAATATTTGCAGATTGTGACCTACCTTCTTGCTTTTGATTTTTTTGATTACTTCTTCCCTTTTGCTGATATCGGCTTCATGGATTATTATTGCTTTCATATACAGTTCGCAAGCAAACGCAACATTAACGACATATGGGAGCACACTAATGTCCGGCTCTGCATTGTTGTCCTTGTTCTCATAGTAGTTTTTCCATGCATTGCAAAATGCGTCCGCGCCTTTTGCAATATGTTTGTAATCAAGCGGCATGTCAATTCGCCTCCTAGTTGCATTGGAGTTGTATCAAAAGTAAACTGTTCCTTAGACAACGCATTTCGTGCTTGTTTAAGGAACAACTGGCTCGACTAACCGGGCAAGAACTCGGCCAGCAAGCCGGCCAGCACTGCGAACCCGATCGAATAAGCGAGGTAAACCGCGAACATCCGGCCGCCCAGGATCATCTTGACCGCGCTTAAGTTGTTGACCTTGGTGGCCGGGCCGGCCAGCATGAACGCAAGCGCGTCGCCCCGGCCCATCCCCGCGTGCAGCCAGGCGTTCAGCAGGGGGATTGTACCACCCCCGCAGGCGTAGAGCGGGATAGACAGCGTGGTCGCGAACAACACCCCAAGCCCACGCCGGCCGCCGAACATCCCATATATCCATTCAGGCGGGATGTAGCGGTCAAGCAGTGCGGTCAGGGTAACCCCAAACAGAAGGTAAGGGGCGGTGATTTTGATTGCCTTAAACAAATCGGGTAGAAGCCGCTTTTTGACAGCATTGTCACTTGTTTCAAAGCGCCCGATTAAAAACAATGGTTTGTCCCGCCAAAAGATGCGAACGAGCAGGCCGGCCAGCAAGCCCCCGGCAAAAGCGGCGCAAAGGCGGATTAGCATAAGCTCCCGGCCTAAAACGGCGGTGAGCAGCAGTAAGTTCGGATTGAGCGCGACGGATGAGATCATAAACGCGCAGAGCAGGTGGTTTGGCAGACCCTTTTTGCCCAGCGCGGCGATAACCGGTACTGTCCCGAACATGCAAAGCGGGGAGGCGATTCCCAGCGCGGCGGCGACAGCTGTCTGCCAAAGCCCAAGCCCGCGGGAAGAAAGCGCGGCTACCTGCCCGGTGATTGAGCGGGAAAGATAAACGCTGACAAGTGACCCGGCCAGCAGCCCCGAAATCCAGTAAGGGCCGATCAGCCGGAGCTGAAAGAGTATTCCACCGGCAATCATGTAAACTTCGTGCATCATGTAACCAGTATAGCACACGCACATATGTACACGCAATAAATAACGAGAGCGCACCCGGCCGGGAACGCTCTCGTTTTGCTATTTTTTGTCATCCCCGGGGCGCTGGCGGCCGGCCGACTGCTTTTTGGCATTGCGCCCCTCGCCGTCCGGGCCGCTTCTTGCCATGGTGAGGCCGCCTTTTGCCTTTTCTTCCCGCACCTGTTTGGGGTCCAGTTGACTGTCCTTGGCCATTGCGCATCATCCTCCCTTGTCCTAGGGGATTAGAATGCGCAGGATGACAGGGTTTTATGCTTTCTTTGCCGCCCGCAGGTCAAGCATCACTTTTTTAAAGGTGACACACAGTTCGTTGGCTATGGCGTAGTCGCCCCGGCGCAGAGACTTTTCACCGGCCGGCATCAGGAGCGCGCCGCTCGATGTCTTGTCGGCCGCGCGGGCAATCACATCCTGGAGTTCGTCCATGGTCTGGTAAGGCATCTCGAAACCGGCGTGCAGTGCCAGCTCTTTGACCTGGGCAAGGTTATCCCAATCAATCAGGCAGGGGGCCGCCGGGTTGACCGGCCGGGTCTGGCCGTCCGCGCCGGTGTAACTGCCGTAAGTTTCGGCAAATGTGGAGGCCGGGAAGATGACGTCGGCTTTCTTGGCCGCTTCGGTCATATGCAGGTCCTGCACAGCAAGGAAGTCCAGGCCGTCCAGCCCGCTGCCGGTCACTTCTTCACCGAAAATAAACAGCCCGCGAACCTCTTTGGCCGCGATGGCCGCCAGCAGTTCACTGCCCGGCTTGACGCCCAGATCAACCAGCCCCTGCGAGTTTGCGCCCGGCAAAAGCTGGAGGACGCCCCGCCGCGGCTTGTCGTTGTGCCCGCTGAGCAGGGCCATGTCGCCGACCAGCCTGCCCGCGCCGGCTGAGGTGAAGTTCTTTTCGTAGACAAAGACGGCTCTGGGGGCTTTCGCGATCATCTCAGCGGCTTTTCTGGCCCCTTCGCTGACCGTTACACCCTTAAGGGAGGCAACCAGCTCATCGTAGCCCGCAATCTTTTTGCCGGATTCACTTTCGGCCAGCGCCTTGACCATCTCTTCGAGCAGGTCGAGCTCGCCGTTCGGGTCAAGAGTGAGTGTAGCGATGTTGTCCAGCAGGCTCTCATCAGAGGCGAGCAGGATCAGTTTAGCCCCCCGCGCGACCGCCTTGCGAATCCGCATGGTGGCTACCCCGTGGTTTTTGAACAATGTCTCAGGCGAAAGGACGACGATCAGGTCGGTGTTGTCCATCTCATCCAGAGTGACGGTGGAGGCGTCCCGGTCCAGCACATCACCAAGCCCGCCTTTAACCATCCCCAGCGAGAAGACGTTCTGCGTGCCCAGCGCCTTGTTTGCGTACTCTTTAATCAGGAAGGCCTCTTCGTTGGTGTACCGCTCAGAGATGGCGACGGCCACGCAGTCATCCCCGTATTGGGTTTGCAGGCTTTGCAGCCCTTTGTTGGCGAAGACGATGGCGTTGTCATAGCTGACCGCTTTCATTGAGTCACCCTCTTTGACAACAGGCAGGACCAGGCGCGGCTTCTTCATGATCTCGCCAAAGCCGAACCGGCCTTTTGCGCAAAGCAGGCCGTTCCTGCCCCCGGCCGGCAGGCTGCGGGTGATCAGATGGCCTTTGGATGCCAGTTTTGTTCCACAACCGACCGAGCAGAACGAGCAGGTGGTCGGGGTCAAGCTTTCTTCCAGCGGAACTTGTTTTTGAATCATCATGGTTTCGGTCAGCGCGCCGGTCGGGCAGGCGTGTACACACTGGCCGCAAGAAACACAGTTGGTCTCCTGAAGCGGGGTGAGCAGCGCGGGCGCGACTTTGGCGTCAAATCCGCGGTCTACAAAACCGAGGGCGGTTGCGCCGACCACTTCGTCACAGATGCGCACACAAAGGCCGCAGAGGATGCATTTATCCGAATTGGGGTGAATGAACGGGTGGTCGCCCTTTTTGGGGGTGGATTTGGCGATTCCGAACTTGGCGGGGTCAAGGTCAAAGCGATCGGCCAGCGCGATCAGCTTACACTCAAAGAAGTCGTGACAGCCGCACTCCAGACAGCGCGCACCCTCGGCTTTTGCCTCTTTTACGCCCAACCCCAGGTTGACTTCGAGGAAGTCTTTCCGGCGGATAGCTGGTGACCGGTGAGGCATCTTGACCCGGGCGGCTTTGTCTTTGTGCGCGAAGTCTTCAGCTGTCTTCTCGTCTTTGACCAGATAGGGCTGGCGGCGGGTGAGGGTTTCGCCGTACAGGTAGCGCTCGACCATTTCTACGCAGTTCTTAGCTTCGCCGATGGCGGCGATCGCGATGTCCGCGCCGTTGTTTGTGACATCCCCGACCGCGAACACGCCGTCAGAGCTGGTCAAAAAGCTGGTCTGGTCGGCCACGATTGTGCTCCACTTGGTGGCTTCCAGTTCCTCAAAACCGGAAAGGTCGGGCTTTTGGCCGATGGCGACCATGATCGAATCGACTTCGATGGTTTCTTCTTTTCCGGCAACCGGCACAGGCCTGCGCCGGCCGGAGGCATCCGGCTCGCCCAGTTCCATAATTTGCAGACGGACGGCCTTGACTTTGCCGTTTTCACCGAGCACTTCGATCGGGTTGGTCAGGTTTTTGAAGATGACGCCCTCTTCTTCGGCTTCGATGATTTCGATTTCCTGCGCGGGCATTTCGTTGCGGGTGCGGCGGTAGATGTTGTAAACTTCGCTCGCACCCAGGCGGACGGCTGTCCGGCAGGCGTCCATAGCGGTGTTGCCGCCGCCGACCACCGCGACTTTGCGGCCGGTGAATACGGGGTTGTTCATGGCCACGTCGCGCAGGAAGTCGATCCCGCCGAAAACGCCATCCAGTTCTTCACCCGGACAGCCGAGCGGGGTGCTGGTCCAAGCGCCGACAGCCACGATCACCGCGTCGTATGTATTCTTGAGGTACTCAAGGGTGAGGTCGCGGCCGACTTTGATGTTGCCGACAAACTTTACACCCATCTTTTCAATCGCGTCGATTTCGGCGTCCAATACTTTTTTGGGCAGCCGGTATTCGGGGATCCCGTAGCGCAGCATACCGCCCATCTGGGGCATCGCGTCGTAAACGGCGATTTCATGCCCCTTTGCCCGCAGGAAGTAAGCGGCGGTCAGCCCGCCCGGGCCCGCGCCCACGATGGCGATGCTCTTGCCGGTTTCGGGCGCGACGGCTGTGGTGTAAAGCTCACCCCGGGCCATATCCAAATCGCCGACAAACTGCTTTAAAAAAGCAATGGAGACCGGCTCCTCAACCAGCTCGCGGCGGCAGGCGTCCTCACAGGGGTGGGGGCAGACCCGCCCGATGGAGGCGGGCAGCGGGATTTTATCTTTGATCAGCTTGACTGCTTCGCCAAACTCGCCGTTGGCGATCAGCCCGACATAACCCTGACAGTCGGTCTGTGCCGGGCAGGCCAGCTTACAGGGGGCGACACAATCGCCGGCGTGGTCGCTCATCAGCAATTCAAGCGCGGCTTTGCGGTTTTTAAGTACGCGCTCGGTGGCTGTTTTGACGACCATTCCATTGGCCGCGAAAGTCGAACAGGCCCTGAGCATTTTCGGGCTGCCCTCGACTTCGACCAGACAAATGCCGCAGGAAGCGAACAGCTCGACCCGCTCATCGTGACAAAGGGTGGGGATTTCAATCCCGTGGGCGCCGGCAATATCCAAGATGGTCTGGCCCTCAAAGCCAACCGCCTCAATGCCGTCTATATTCAATCGGATTTCACTCATAATGGCGCAATTCCTCCGTTTCTTTTAATTAACAATGTACAATTAACAATGAACAATGGATGTATCGCTTCGCGATGATTTTAAATTAAGTCCGCGCAGCGGACACCACAATTGTTAACTGTTATTTGTTAATTGTTAATTGATCTTAGTCAACACTCACCGCGTCAAATTTACAGACTTCTTTGCACTTGCCGCACTTTACGCAGTCTGCCTGTACGATTTCGTGTTTTTCTTTGACTTTGCCGGTGATGCAGTCTGACGGGCATTTTTTCTTGCAGAGCGTACAGCCGATGCACTTGTCGTTGATCGTGAAAGTGAGCAGCGGCTTACAGCTTTTGGCTGTGCACTTTTTGCGCAGGATATGATCGTCGTACTCTTCCCTGAAATAGCGGATGGTGGTCAGCACCGGATTGGGTGAAGTCTGACCCAGGCCGCAAAGGGAGGCCTCTTTGACCTGAACGGCCAGGTCGCTGAGCAGTTCAACGTCGCCCTCTTTGCCATCCCCCGCGCAGATGCGCTCAAGCACTTCGAGCATTCTGCGGTTGCCAATCCGGCAGTGGGTACACTTGCCGCAGCTTTCTTTGCAGGTAAAGTCGAGGAAGAACCGGGCCATGTCGACCATGCAGGTGGTCTCGTCCATGACGACCATACCGCCGCTGCCCATGATCGCGCCGGTTGCGCCCAAAGTTTTGTAGTCGATCATGGTGTCTTCAAGCGCGGCCGGGATACATCCGCCGGAAGGCCCGCCCATCTGCACGGCTTTGAACGCTTTGCCGCCTTTGATGCCGCCGCCGACCCCGTAGACAACATCCTTGATGGTTTTGCCCATCGGGATTTCGATCAGGCCGCCCTTTGCGATTTTTCCGGTCAGGGCGAATACTTTTGTGCCTTTTGAGTTTTCTGTGCCAAGAGCGGAAAACGCTTCGCCGCCCTCGCGCAGAATCCAGGGGACGTTCGCGTAAGTCTCAACGTTGTTGATGTTGCTGGGTTTTTGCCAGAACCCTTTTTGCGCCGGGAAAGGCGGCTTGAGCCGGGGCATCCCCCGCTCGCCCTCAAGGGAGGCGATCAGCGCGGTTTCTTCACCGCAGACAAACGCGCCCGCGCCCGCTTTGATCCGCATGTCAAAGCTGAAATTTGAACCGAAGATGTTTTTGCCCAGCATCCCTTTTTCGCGCGCTTGGGTGAGTGCGTGCTCAAGGCGGGTGATGGCCAGCGGATACTCGGCGCGCACATAAACCACGCCCTCATCCGAGCCGATGGCCCTGGCGGCGATCATCATCCCCTCAATCAGCGCGTGCGGGTCGCCCTCAATGACCGCGCGGTCCATAAACGCGCCGGGGTCGCCCTCGTCCGCGTTGCAGATGACGTATTTTTTGCCGTCCGGGCCCGGCCTTGCGTCTTTTGCGGCTTTCCATTTAAACCAGGTGGGGAACCCCGCACCGCCCCGCCCGCTCAGGCCGGAGACCTTGATCACATCGATGACCTGATCGGGGCTTAGCTGGGTGATGCACTTTTTAGCCGCTTCGTACCCCTGACGGGCTATGTACTCATCGATGTTTTCAGGGTCGATGATCCCGCAGTTGACCAGCGCGATCCTGTGTTGGGAGTCGAGTGCGTCCAAATCTTCTTTTTTGATCGCGTACTTGTCGGCTTCGTTTGTCTCGCCGCGCGAAAGCTTTAAGATTTCGCGCGCCGCTGTTTCGTCGACGTTGACAAAGATTTGCATCTTGCCATCATCCCCGATGACGTTGACGATCGGCTCAAGATAACACATTCCGATACAGCCGGTTACGATGGGCGATGCGCTTTCCTGCTCAAGCAGGCTAAAGATCTCGCCGGCGCCCGCGGCGATTCCGCAGCTGCCTTTACCAACGGTTACTTTCATTGTGCGCCTTCCTCCTGCTCAAGTTTTTTAAGGACGTCGACCACGCTTTCTTTGGTCAGGTTGCCGTAAAACTTCTGGCCGATCATAATAACCGGGGCAAGGCTGCAACAGCCCAGACAGGCCACATTGTTGTAAGTAAACAGGCCGTTTTCGGTGATTTCGCCCTCTTCTACCTGTAAGTGGTCGCGGATGGCCTCTTCGATGTCGGCCGACCCATTCACGTGACAGGCCGTGCCCTGACAGAGCAGAATCAGGTTTTTCCCGATCGGCTTTGTCCGGAACTGGGTGTAAAAAGTGACCACGCCCATCACTTTGGCCGGCTGGATGCCGGTGCGGTGGGCGATGTAAGCCAAAAGGTCAAAGGGCAGATATCCATACAGGTCCTGCGCTTTTTGCAGGATGGGGATCAGCGTACCCGGCGACCCGGCGTACTTTTCAAAAGTCCCCTCCATCAAAGAGGGGTCAATGGTTGGGTCGGAGAACTGCCATACTTTTTTGTCTGTGCAACTACATCCCATATTTACCATACTCACTTTCTCGATTGATAACAGGCCGAGCGGTAAAAATACACCGCCGCCTGCTTGTCCGCTCATAGACAAGTATAACACTTTTAATCCGCGTTGAAAAGGGATTGTAAGTAATTTGACAATGTTAATTCTACCCGGTGTAAAAACCGCACAAGGTCTAAGCACACCGCGGACGCGCATACAGTTATAAAGGCAGAAAAACAATCAAACAGGCGAGGTGAACGATCATGTCAAAAGGCCGGAACCGCGCGCAGCAGCCGCAAAATGAGCCGAAACCGGGCGGGACTTTGCGCGAACTTTTTGACATCCCGCGGGCGGCTATTGGCGGCACACTTCAAATCGAGCTTTCGGGCAACACCGAGGCCATTGTGGCCGGATGCACCGGCATTTTGGAATACGATGAGAACGTCATCCGACTGGCCGGAAATAAGCTAAACGTAAAGTTTACCGGCCGCAGCCTTCAGCTGAAAGCGCTCGATCAAACCGGTGCG
Source organism: Oscillospiraceae bacterium (assembly GCA_009784625.1). GTDB lineage: Bacteria > Bacillota > Clostridia > Oscillospirales > Ruminococcaceae > WRAV01. Next base: position 48,708 of record WRBI01000013.1, read on the forward strand.
ATTGTTGAGGGATACATAATGAGTGTGGAGTTTTTCAATTAACAATTAACAATGTACAATTAACAATGAATGTATCGCTACGCGATTTATTTAAAAAAGCGTCCGCGTAGCGGACACCACAATTGTTAGCAGCCTTCAGCTGAAAGCGCTCGATCAAACCGGTGCGATTGTTGAGGGATACATAATGAGTGTGGAGTTTTTCAATTAACAATTAACAATGTACAATTAACAATGAATGTGTCGCTACGCGATTTATTTAAAATAGCGTCCGCGTAGCGGACACCACAATTGTTAATTGTTAATTGTTAATTGTTAATTGTTAATTGTCGATTGAAAGGGGCTTGCGATTTGATCTTACTTCGCTTATTCCGCGGCCTGCGGGGTTTTGTCCGCTTTAGTGCCACGGGGGTGTTCGTTGAGCGGTTCCTCAATCTTGTGGCGCGGCAGCGGATCCCGATCTGGGAGGTGCGCCGCCGGGAGTATACCTTAACCGGGTGCGTGTCGGCTTCAGATTACCCGCGCCTGCGCCCGCTTGCCAAAAAGGCGGGAGTCAAGCTCAGGCTGGCCGAAAAGCGGGGAGCGCCGTTCAAAAAAAAGAAGCTGCGCGGGCGGCACGGGCTGCTGATCGGCCTGGCCGTCTTCTTTGTATTTCTGTTTTCGATGACCCGCTTTGTCTGGAGTATACATATAGAAGGCAACGAGACCATCCCGCAGGAAGCGATTCTGGACGCGCTCGAAGAGGTCGGCATCCGGCCGGGGGTCTTGCGTTCTAGTATGGATATCCGCGAGGCCGAGCGGCTGACCCTGCTCGCCATTCGCGAGATCGGCTGGATTGCCCTGAACCTGGACGGCTCGACCATCCACGTCATCGTCAACGAAGCGCTGCCCACCCCGCCGGTCATTGATCCGGGCAGCCCGTCCAACATTGTGGCGGCCAGGTCCGGACAACTGCTTGAGATGCGGGTGTATGCCGGCCAGCCCATGTTCACGGCCGGGGATGCCGTACTTGAGGGGGAAGTAATTGTCAGCGGGATTACCCAGGACAGTGTGGGCCAGAATCTTTTGCGCCACGCGCGGGCGGACGTCATCGCCCAGGTGAGCGAAGTGGTCGAAATCCGTGTGCCGCTCGACCAGACCCGGTACGAGCGGACCGGCCGCACCGCACGGCGGGGATATCTGCGCGTTTTCGGTTTTGAAGCGCCCATGTTTTTCCCCCGCGAAATCGAGCGCCCTTACATTATAGACCGAACCGAAACACCTTGGGCGGTGCTGGGGGTCGACCTGCCGGTCAGCCATCGCCGCGAATCTTATATATTAATGCAGGAGATCCCTTTCCGCTACACAGAGGAACAGGCGCGCGCGCGCGCACTTCGCGAACTGGAAACCGCCGAGCAAGCCAAGTTCGCCGCCGGCGAGATCATCCAGCGCACACTGACCGGCGGGCTGGCCGAGGATGTATTCATCCTGCGGGGCGAGTATATCGCTCATGTCAACATCGCGAAACCGCAAGCCATCTTAATGGGGGAAAGTGAAACAGTTGACAATTGACAATTGACAATTGACAATAAATGTATCGCTACGCGATGATTTTAAATCTGTCCGCGCAGCGGACTCCATGACTGTCACCTGTCCATTGTCAACTGAATCAAGGGGGTTCGAAAGATGATCACACGCATCTTTTCAAATTTGCGCTCGCCGCTGATTGCCGGGTTGGTTGCCCTGGCCGGGATCGGCCTGATCGCACAGCCGGCCGGGGTGACCCAGGGCATCCTGAGCGGTCTGCGGGTAAGCGGCCAGGTGTTGATTCCCGCCCTCTTTCCGTTTATGGCGCTTTCTACCTATATGGTGTTGACCGACAGTGCGCGGATTTTGTCCATCCCTCTGCGGCCGATTACCAAGTACCTGCTTCGCCTGCCAGGCGAGTGTGGGGCGGTGGTTTTGGCCGCTTTGATTGGCGGCTACCCGGTCGGAGCCAAGATGATATCCACCCTGCGCGCGCAAAACCGGCTGGACAACGCAACCTCTAAAAGGATGACGGCTTTCTGTTTTGGCACCAGCCCATCCTTTCTAATTGTGGCGGTGGGCGGCGGGATGCTGGCAGACAGGCGGGCAGGGGTCGCGCTGTTTATCGCGCAGATCATTGCGTCCCTGGCGGTGGGGCTCATCTTCTCGCGGGGTGTGGCCGTTCCCCGCGAACGGCGGGAACCGGCCAAGCTTGCAGCCGGTGAAAACGCCTTTGTCACGGCTGTGACCGGCGCGTCTTCGGCTATGTTGAATATGTGCGCGTTTGCTGTGCTTTTTTCCGGCCTGCTCTATATGGTGGGCGGCAGTGGGATATACCAGTGGCTGGTTGCGGCGGCCGGGATTGACCCGGCACTGGCCATCACTTTGCTGGCAGGACTTTTCGAAGTCACCTCCGGCAGTGTGCTGGCTGCCGAACTGGGTGGTATGCGCGGGGTTTTCCTGCTTGGCGTTTTCGCGTCCTGGGGCGGCCTTAGTGTGATCTTTCAGGTAGCCGCTATCCTGGGAGAGAGGATGCCCTGGCGGGCGTTTCTGTTTGGCAGAGCCATCCACGCGGGTTTGGCCGGCCTGCTCTCGCTGGCATTTTACAGCGCCCTGCCTGCCAGGGAAGTCGCCGTGATCGCACTCCCGGCAGTCAGACCTGTCCTGTCTGCCGGTGGATCGAACTGGCTGACCGCGCTTTGCCTGCTGGCAATGTGCGCTATGCTCACCACAAACACCGGCCGAAAATCCCCCTGACAGCCGGCCGCCTGTTATATATGGACAAGCCTTGGCGCAGGGTACAAAAGCGATCTGAAATGAAGAACGTATATCAGACATCGCGAAATAATGCGAAATAGCGCGAGATAACTAGTAAAACCTGCAAGATTGCGTTATAAATTGCACGAATGGCGAAAAAAAGCGGAAATAAATGCAAATAACCTATTGACACCTCGTCTTGCGTATGGTATCATTCTCTAGCTGTCTCTTTTACGGAACAGCACACTGCACCTTGAAAATTGAACAACATTGAAGCTTGAAACAAGCAAACCCTTGGAAATTTTTTTGGTATAAGTTTTAAGTAATTGCGAACGAAAAGCTAAGTGTGATTCGTGAGTGATGAGATTGA
>WRBI01000014.1 GCA_009784625.1 Oscillospiraceae bacterium
CGGGGGATTCTTAAGGGGGGCCAGCTGGGGGCGTGCCCCCTGCCCCCCTTAAGCGGCCTTTTTGGTTACTTTTTTGGTCGTGGAAAAAAGTAACTCGGGGGTTTGGGGGCGAAGCGCCCCATTTTAATTCCATCGGAGATTCCGATTAAATCCCTTAATGTCCGAAAGGCAAAGACTTCGGAGATTCCGATTAAATGCCCGAAAGTCCCAAACGCAAGGCAAAACCACCACCTACCCTAGCTGACATCAGCAACCTCCAAATAATCCGGTCCAACAGTAGCGATAAACTCTTTCCGCCCAGCCAAATTATCGCCCAGCAAAATCTCAAACATCTCGGCCGTAGCGGCCGCATCGGTAGGCGTCACCTTGATCAGACGACGGGTCTCGGGATTCATGGTGGTCAGCCACATCATGTCCGGCTCATTCTCACCCAGCCCCTTAGACCGCTGGATGGTGTATTTCTTGTCCCCCAGCTTTTGCAGATATCGGGCCTTTTCGGCCTCTGAGTAAGCAAAGTAAGTCTTGTCCTTAGCGGTGATCTCATAAAGCGGACTCTCGGCAATATAGACACAGCCGCGCTCAATGAGCGTGGGCACAAGGCGATAAAGCATGGTCAGAATCAGCGTGCGGATCTGAAAGCCATCCACGTCGGCGTCGGTGCAGATGACCACTTTGTTCCAGCGAAGGGCATTAAAATCAAAGCTGGCAAGGTCACCGCTCGCTTTTGAACGCGCCTCTACCCCGCATCCCAACACCTTGATAATGTCGGTGATGATCTCGTTTTTGAAGATTTTGCCATACTCAGCTTTCAGGCAGTTAAGGATTTTTCCCCGCACCGGAATGATGGCCTGGAACTCGCTGTCCCGGCTTAGCTTACATGCGCCCAAAGCAGAGTCACCCTCAACGATGTAGATTTCGCGTTTTTCGAGGTCCTTGCTTCGACAGTCCACGAATTTTTGAACACGGCTGACCACATCCAGCCCGCCGGTCAGCTTCTTTTTAAGGTTGAGCCGGGACTTTTCGGCGTTTTCACGGCTGCGCTTGTTGATCAGCACCTGCTCGGCGATCTTGGCCGCGGCGTCCGGGTTCTCAAGGAAGTAGACTTCCAGCGACTGGCGCAGGAAATCCGCCATCGCCTCGTAGATGAATTTGTTTGAGATCGCTTTCTTAGTCTGATTGGCGTAAGAGGTAACGGTAGAAAAAGAGGACGAAAAGAGCGCAAGACAGTCTTCGACGTCCTGGAATGTAATCTTGCTCTCGTTTTTGAGATATTTTCCCATCTGTTTGAGTAGTGCGTCGATCTGTCCGGTAAACGCGACTTTAACCGCGCGGTCAGGTGAACCGCCGTGCTCGAGAAAACTCGAGTTGTGACTGTACTCAAGCAGCTTGTGTGTGTTGCTAAAGCAGAAAGCCACACTCAGCTTGACTTTGTAGTCCGGCTTGTCCTCCCGGTCGCGGCCGACTTTCTCAGTCTGCCAAAACTGGATGGGGGTCAGGGTTTCCTCGCCCACCCGTTCTTTGAGGTAGTCGATGATTCCGTCTGCGTAAAAGAAAGTCTGCTCGTCAAACCCGCCGCCCTCCCGCTCAACCCGCAGGAGAAAACTGACCCCTTTGTTGACCACAGCCTGCCGCCTGAGCACGTCGGCGTAGTAATCGTCGGAGATCGCGATGTCAGTAAAAACCTGGATATCCGGTTTCCATTTGATGGTTGTACCGGTTTTGCTGCCGCTCACCGGCTCTTTAGACATCTCGCCGGATATCTCGCCATGCTTAAACGAGAGGTTATATTTTTGCCCTTCGCGCAGAATCTCGACCTGCATGTACTGCGAGGCGTATTGGGTCGCGCACAACCCCAGGCCGTTCAGGCCAAGTGAGTAGCCGTAGTCCTCCGCCTCGAACTTTCCGCCCGCGTACAACTCACAAAAGATCAGTTCCCAGTTGTATTTCTCTTCGTTTTGATTCCAGTCAACCGGAATCCCGCGGCCAAAATCCTGCACCTGGATCGAGTAATCCAAAAACTTAGTGACAATAATCTTACTGCCAAAGCCGAGCCTGGCCTCGTCCACCGAGTTTGATAATATCTCAAAAACCGAGTGCTCACAGCCCTCAAGCCCGTCCGATCCAAAGATCACCCCGGGGCGCTTGCGCACGCGGTCGGCGCCTTTGAGCGATGAGATTGATTCGTTTGTGTACTGTACGCTTTTGCGTTTAGCGGTCATAAATGTAAATTACCCCCAAAGTTTATGTACCCGTAACCCTAGTCCAGCGGTGATCCCTTAAGGCTGTCGCTGTAAGCTTTCAGATCTTGTTTGACATCTTCTGGCAAACGGTTGTACTCGCGGCCGGTCACAGCGCCCTCCAGCGCGTAGAGGTGCACCAGACAAATGTTCGAACACTTTGACTTTAGCTGGAAGAACGCCTCTTTGCTGCCGGTTTCTTTGAGCTGTTCGGCGGTTGTAATCCCGATGGCTTCCAGTTTCTGCTCGAACTCTTTACCCATATTGGGCAATGCGCTTAACCCACCCACTCGATCAACTCCCTATAAAATCTTTAATCGGCTGACATTCGCGGTTTCGTGTGGTATAATGTAACGTGCATACGTTTTTTCGTGTGATACGACAATGCGCGCCAAACATCGTTTGCGACGCCTATGCTATAATAAACGCAATAACCCTGCAAGTCAACCTTTAACCCGCCGTTGGTAAGATTTTTAGCGGTTACACCAATATTTTTCCCGATCACTGTCTGGAGGTATGAGCACCATGCAGAATATTTTTCGCTTAACCGCCGCCATCAACAAAGTTAACGCCGCCAACCCGCCCGAATGTTTGGGGGCGTGTACCGCGCTGTTGTCCGACCAAGCCATCGGGGACGCGGACATCACTGTCTTTCCGCGGCTGAGCTTGTCCGGCCCCAGTTGCGGCAATCTCTTTCGCTCGCCGGCTCTGCTTGAAGCCTGCGCCGACGCGCTCAGTGAAATACAGTCGGCATCCCAGGGCAAGAAGGGCTATGTCATCGTCGGCTTTGTGATGGACGACGGCGGTAAACCGGTCTCGGCTATGGCGGTACTTCACCAGGGCGAGCTGATCGGCGTGATCCCAACCCTGGATAACCCGCCCCCCCTCGCGTCCGGCGGTTATTCCCGCTACCTCTTGCCGATTGAGACCGTCTTTGCCTGCGGCGGGATGAACTTTTGTATTGTCAGCTGTTCCCTGCAAAATTTGGGACTGCGGATTGTCGAGGCCGCCAAAACCGGCTGTGACTTAATTCTCGTACCCGCTTACTCCCCCGCGGTCGCCGGGCAGGAGGACGAAGTGACCAATCTGCTGGCCTGTCTGAGCCGCTCGCTGGGTGTGGCCATCGCGGTGGTCAACGGCGGGGTGGGCGACACCTCTTCCCCTTACGTTTACCGCGGGTTTGCCAGCATTTTCGAGTGCGGGACAGAACTTGCCTACATGCAGACCGGCAGCGAGAGCGCCAGCTGTACGGTGGACATTGACCTGGATGTTGTCCGCTCGTCCAAGCGCTCGCGGGGCTGCCCTACCCCTTTCCACTCCATCCCGGACAAAGGGCTGGGTTCCGGGCTTTTCCGGCCGCTTGTGCGCAACCCGTTTATCCCGGCTTATGGGCAGGAATCCTATCTGACCGATCTGTTTGAGCTGCAAGTTCGCTCGCTGGCCGCCCGGATGGAAAACATCGGGGTCAGCCACCTGGTTCTCGGCGTGTCCGGCGGGCTGGACTCAACCGCCGCGCTTTTGGCCGCGGTCAAAGCAGTGGACAACTTGGGGTTGCCGCGCGAAAATATCATCGGCGTGGTCATGCCCGGTTTTGGGACAAGCGAGCAGACCCGTGGCAACGCGCACACATTGATCGAGCGTCTGGGGGTCAGTTTGCGTGAGATATCAATTGCGGCGTCGGTCACCCAGCACTTCGCGGACATCGGCCACAACGGCCAGGCCGACATCGTTTACGAAAACGCACAGGCCAGAGAGCGGACACAGATCTTGTTTGATATCGCCAACACAGTCACCGGAATTGTGGTCGGTACCGGCGATTTAAGCGAAGAAGCGCTCGGTTTTTGTACGTTCGGCGGAGATCATCTATCCGGCTACAACGTAAATGTCTGTGTGAGCAAAACCACACTCCGCCAGCTCATCTGGCACCTCACCCAGGCCGGTATGGCCGGCGAAGTCAAAGAGGTGGTCACCGATATTTTGAACACGCCGGTCTCGCCCGAGCTTTTGCCGCTCAAGGACGGCGAAATCGCCCAGCGGACAGAGGAGCTGTTAGGTCCATACGAGCTGCACGATTTCTTTCTTTATCACTTTATCCGCTTCAACATGCGGCCGTCTAAGATATTGGCTTACGCGGTGGCCGCTTTTCCCGAGATTGAACCCGGCTATATCCGCGAAACGCTGATTGTCTTTATCCGGCGGTTTATACAGTCACAGTTTAAGCGGGCCTGCGCACCGGACAGCGCCAGCATCACCCAGGTCAACCTGAACGGCGTCAACTTTTACACGCCCTCCGACCTCGACCCCACCTTTTTGCTTGAGGAGCTTGGCGGTTAACGGCATATCTTATCCCTTTTGCGTAAATACTATTTAAAACGCGTAAAGGAGACAATCGCCATGATAGAGCACAACCATCAAGATACCGACCTGCTTCAAGAAGTTTTTAAGGGCGCATCCATCGGGGAGCGCGGGGCCGGGCTGATGCTCGAAAAAGCCAGAGACGGCGGCCTTTCAGCCAAGCTGACCGACTATATGCGCGAGTATATGACCATCAAGCAAGAGGCCGCGCAGCAGCTCGCCGACCACGGTCAAACCCCCACCCCGCCCGGCATGACCGAAAGGCACGCCCAATGGCTGGGCATTCAGCTTGAAACCCTGATGGATAAAACCCCGGCACACATGGCCGAAATCCGGATGGAAGACAATGTCAAGAACTTGATCAAAGATATCGAGGCGATCAAGCGAAACCACGATACTTCACAGCCCACCCGCGAACTGGCCGGCCGGCTGGTTCGTCTGGAAAACGACAGCTTTAACGCGATGAAAACCTATTTGAGCTAGGGCGTGTTGACACAAAGCTGAAGCCCGTATTTTGGTGAATTTTGAGCCTTTCTTCGTTGTCGTTCGTCGGAATACACACAGTATTCCTTCCTCCTCCGCCTTGAAATACTCGAAAATTCACTCAAAATCCGTGCATTCCCATTTGTGTCAACACACCCTAGACACTTGTGCCGCCTGCCGCCTGCGGCAGATCGAAGGTGGCAGGCGGAAACTTCGCGTGAGAATGGAGCAAACATGGAACAATACGACACTATAATTGTGGGCAGCGGGCCGGCCGGGCTGGCTGCCGCCATCAACCTGAAGATTCGCAGAAAGCGTTTTTTGCTTTTCGGCTCCCAGCGGCTGAGCACCGCAGTCGAGCGCTCTGTGCGCATCGACAATTACTTAGGCTTTGCGACCATCACCGGCCCTGAACTGATCAAGCGGTTTAAACAGCATATCGAAAAAGCGGAGATCGAGATCACAAATGAACAGGTAACCACCGTCTACCCGATGGGCGACCACTTTTCGGTGTCGACATCCAAAAATCTCTACCAGTCGGCTGCTGTAATTCTGGCTACCGGCGCATCCCCCACCAGCCTTTTTCCGGGGGAAGAGCGGCTGCTGGGCGCGGGGGTCAGCTATTGCGCGACCTGTGACGCGCCAATCAGCAAAGGCAAAACGGTCGCTGTACTCGGCTGGGGAGATGAAGCTGTAGGCGAAGCCAATTTTTTGGCCGAGATCGCCGCTAAGGTCTATTACCTCCCGGTCAAGCCGCACAAAGCCGCTCTTAAAGATTCGATCATCCCGCTGACCGGCTCGGTCAAAGAGATTTTGGGTGACATGAAAATCCGATCCCTGCAAACAAGTGAGGAGAACATCGAGCTGGACAGCGTGTTTGTGCTGCGGGAAAGCTTGCCGCCAGGCAGCCTGGTGCCCGGACTAGAGGCCAAAGACGGTTTCGTGCAAGCGGATGAAAAGATGCAGACATCCATCCCCGGGCTGTTTGCCGCCGGCGACTTGACCGGCAAGCCGCATCAGCTAATGCGCGCGGCCGGCCAAGGCCAGACCGCCGCGCTGACCGCCGCCGCTTATTTGGATGAGCTCAGGAAATAGACGATTAATCGAAAGGAACGATGAAAACTATGCAAGAATTAACCCGCGATACTTTTGAAAGCTTTATTGGTTCCGAAACGCCAACCGTGGTCGACTTTTGGGCCGAGTGGTGTATGCCCTGCAAGGTGTTTCAGCCCGTGCTTGAAGATTTAAGCAAAGACTTTGACGGCCAGATCGCGTTCGCCAAGATCAACATCGACGACTTTGGCGAATACGCACAGCGGTACGAAATCGCCAGTATACCGACCATCATCGCGTTTAAAGGCGGCCAGCCGGTCGGGCAGATGGTCGGTGTCCGGCCCAAACAGGCTGTTGCTGACGCGCTGCAAAAGCTTCTGTAAACGCAGGCTTTTACGGCACATAAGACTTTTGACCTCCGACTGGGGAAACTTCTATGAAGTTTGATTTTAACAAGCGCTATACAACCATCGCGATCTACGCATTGGCAATTTTGTTCTTGACCATTGTCTTTGCGCAAATGGTTCTGAATATCGGGGTGCTGCTCGGCTGGATTGGTGCTGCGGTTCGGTTTTCGCGGCCTTTTGTCTTTGGGCTCGCTTTCGCGTTTTTGCTTAACCCGCTTATGCGCGTTTTTGACGACCGGGTTTTCCCCCGGGTGTTCGCCGGCAAGTTGAAGCGAGGGCCAAGCCGCGCTTTCTCAATCTTGCTTACATATATTATAGCGCTCACCCTGGTCACATTGTTCATTGCACTTGCCATCCCGCAAATCATTGCCAGCATTCTCAGCCTGGCTGACAACATTTCGGTTTATATCACAGCCCTTGAAGGACTGTATGCCCGGCTGATGGGCTATATTCGCTCCCTCGAGCAGGAGTCGTCCGTCGAGGTCATGCTTGGCACCGTGCTGGCCAGAATTTTGGATTCGATCGACAGTATGCTTGACCAAACCGGCGACCAAGCCACCCTGCTGATCGGGCGGGCGCTGGCCGCCACACAGTACATTACTTCAGCCGTGCTCAACATCTTTCTTGGGCTGATCGCATCCATCTATCTTCTGGCCAGCCGCGAGCGCCTGCTTGCCCAGCTCAACAAACTCAGCCGCGCGGTCTTCCCTGTCCGGCAGTACACTCTGCTCAAAGACATCGCCAAAGACTCCACCCGCATTCTCAGCGGCTTTGTGATTGGCCGTACCATTGAGTCTTTTATTGTCGGCGTACTCTGTTTTATCGGGATGACCATTCTGCGTCTCCCATACGCGGTGCTGATCAGCGCCATTGTAGGAATTACAAACGTCATCCCCTTCTTTGGCCCGTTTATCGGCGCCATCCCCAGCTTTTTGATCATCTATGTGCAAAGCCCGACCCAGGCCATCTGGTTTGCCATCTTTATCCTGGTGCTTCAACAGTTTGACGGGAACTACATGATGCCCAAGATCGTGGGCGACAGCATCGGTATGCCGCCTGTTTGGGTGCTCTTTTCTATCCTGTTTTTTGGCGGGATGTGGGGTGTACTCGGGATGTTTATCGGTGTGCCGCTCTTTGCGATCATCTACTCAATCGTCAAGCGGATCATCGCGTTTATCCTGACTAAGAAAGGTGAATCTACTCAAACCAAAGATTACGCATCCGAGAAAAACCCACTGAATAAGTGAGGAGGTCGCAATGTATCGAACTGCATTGCCAAAGTCGATCAGCGCCGGGCTGATTGACACACTGATTATGATGGATCACGCCGCGTTTGCCCACGGAGACTGGATTGAGGGCCACGAGGCCGCGCTGATCTACACCTCAAAACCGGATTGCTTGACCTTGCTGTACAAGGATGAGGCGCCGATCGGCTTTCTTTCGGCTTTTTCGATCAACGAGGCACTGGCGAATGGCGCGATATCCAAGGATACGCCTATTTACAAGCAATTAGATTCGCAAAGCCTTTCCGACCCGGCCTGTGATGCGGTGTACATTCACTGTATTTTGCTTCTGCCCCAACACAGGCGCAAAGATTTGATCTACGCGCTCTACAAGGGATTTAAAGCCTGGCTGGAAATCCGTGTGGGTGGGCCGCTCCCCGTTTATTCAGAGGCGGTCTCAGACGAGGGGATCACCGCGCTCGGCAGAATGGGGTTTTCGACTGTGTACAGATACAAAGATGACAGCTTGCTCCAAAAGACCGACCGGAACAGCCTGATCGAGCGGTTAGAGCAGATTACCGCCGACAAAGACTGGCTGCCGGCGGTTGAAGTTTAGGAACGCAGGCCGATGATGACGTTTAATCTCGGGGGCAGGCTGCGAAGCGCGGTTATAGACGGCAAGCTTTCTGTAGTGGAAGCGCTGATAAGCCAAGGGGCGGATGTTAACTATAATGAACCCGATATGGTAAACCCTTCTGGCGGTACACCATTGCACATGGCTGCAATTTTTGGAAATCTCAAAATGGTAAAAAAACTTGTTGACTTTGGGGCGGATGTTGCCATTACCGATAAGCGAGGGTTTCGGGCATATCATTATGCAGCATACGGTATCCCCAAAAATCTTGAGATCGCAAATTATCTCAAGCGCCTTGAACCCGCAGAACTGCACAGCTTAAAAGTAAAGTTGGCCAAACTGCAATGTTACCGGCTTCCGGATGATTTACTTGCTTTTTTGCAAGGCGACAATCTTTGTATTAAACTTTCGGAGTGTGACGGTTTTTACCTTGATGAAATCGTGTTCTACTCGCTTATAGATACAGTTGAGACAGAATATCAAGGCCAGAAGCTGCTGCTGATTTCCGCGGACATTGACGGCGCTTCTTGTGAGCTTGTGTGGGTGCCGGAGTCAAAGTGTTTGGGATATATAGATATCGAACATGGTGACTTTAACACAGTATGCTCTTTTGCTGACCTATTAAAAACACCCACAGAAATGATCTATAAGATAGCAATCGGCGAATATGCAAAATAACAAAGAGGGCGGATAAATTTCCGCCCTCTTTTTGTTTCTAGGGTGTGTTGACACAAATGGGAATGCACGGATTTTGAGTGAATTTTCGAGCATTTCAAGGCGGAGGAGGAAGGAATACTATATGTATTCCACTGAGACTCTTCGCTGTATGGGCGCTCATCGTCAGTACTTTGTAACGACAACGAAGAAAGGCTCAAAATTTACCAAAATACGGGCGTTCAGCTTTGTGTCAACACGCCCTAGTCTTCGCTGCTTAGGTCACTTGCGCCGCTGTTTAAGATGTAGCCCCTGACCGGGTCGAGGGTGATTCCGCTGCCGTCTGTAATCAGGCGGGTGGCGTTTTCGACCGAGTCGATGACCGGGATATCCAGCGCAATGGCCGCCGCGACCGCGCCTGAGTCTTCAGCCGCTTCTTCGGTGACCACACCTTTGGCCCGTTTGATCAGGCGCAGAATGTCGGTGGTAGTCTTGTCGATGACTAGGATATCGCCGTTCGAAAAGCTTCCGGGCTGGCCGCGGCGGCTGATGACGCAAGCCCTGGACGAGACCCGCGGGCCGCCCTCACCTTTACCGGTGGCCAAAACATTGCCCAGCACATGCACCTGCACCGTGTTTGTAATGTTTGAGTGGAAAGATGAGCTGCCGGTGATGACGATCAGATCCCCGTCTTTGGCAATTCCGGCCTTGGCGGTTTGCGCCGCGGCCGCTTTAAATAGGGCGTCGGGTGAATCCATCACTTCGCTGAGCAGCGGGGTGACCCCCCAGGTCAATGCCATCTGGTAATATGTCTTCTCAGACGGGGTGGATACAACGATCGGGGTCTGCGGCCGAAAACGGGAGATCATCCGGCCGGCACTTCCGTTTCGGGTTACGGCCACGATGGCCGCCGCCCCCAGGTCATGGGCGGTTGAGCAAGTCGCGTAGCTGATTGCGTTTGTGATGTTTTTGCTGATGTTTGTATCATCCCGCTCATAGAACTGGCGTTTGTAATCGATCGACTTTTCGGTCTGCTCGGCAATCTTGATCATAGTTTTGAGACTCTCGATCGGATATTTGCCGGCCGCTGTCTCGCCGGAAAGCATGGTGGCGCTTGTCCCGTCGTAAATTGCGTTGGCGATGTCGGTGACCTCAGCGCGCGTGGGCCGGGGGTTCTTGGTCATTGACTCAAGCATCTGTGTAGCAGTGATGACTTTTTTGCCCGCTTCATAGCACTTGTCAATCAACATTTTCTGGATGGCGGGCAGTTCTTCAAACGGGATTTCAACCCCCAAGTCACCGCGGGCGACCATAATTCCATCCGACTCAGCAATGATCGCGTCAATATTGTTCACGCCCTCGGCGTTTTCGATCTTGGCGATCAGCTCACAGCGGCTGGGGCCAAGTGACTCAAGAAAGTTTTTGACCAGTACTACATCCTTGGCCTCCCGCACAAAAGAGAGAGCGATGTAATCAAAGTCGTTTTCATAAGCGAATTTGATATCTGCCCGGTCTTTCTCATCCATGTAGGGCATATTGGTCTTGATGCCGGGCAGGTTGACGCTTTTCCGATTTGAGAGCGGGCCGTTGTTTTGCACCCGGCAGACAATATCCGGGCCGGAAATGCTCTCTACCACAAGTCCGATCAACCCGTCATCCAGCAAAACCTTATCCCCTGCTTTAAGCACTTCGGGCAGGTCTGCATATGTGACCGAGACCATCTTATCGGTGCCTTCAACATCGTTTGTGGTCAGGGTAAACGTCTCACCCGCCACCATTTGCACCGGGCTCTCTTTAAAGGTTTTGATGCGAATCTCGGGACCTTTTGTGTCGGCAAGCAGGGCAACAGGGGCAGTCAGCTCCGTCCGCAGGCTTTTGATTGTCTCTGTTTTGGCTTGGTGATCCTGATAAGCCCCGTGCGAAAAATTGAGCCGGGCCACATTCATTCCGCTGGTGATCAAATTTCTGAGCATCTCCGGGCTTTCTGTCGCCGGCCCTATCGTACACACGATCTTGGTCTTGCGCACATACATATTTTACCCTCCTTGTATTCGCCTTAATGTTCATTTGCACTTTATCTTCCATGAGCATTATGCCATAAGTGAATCTTACAGCATATTGCACATCAAAAGTCGGTTGCCGCTTTAGCTTTGAAGCGAAGCGTGTCATTATAATTTTCATACCTTTCAGTTAACATTATACCATTTAAACATAAGTAAGCGCAAGAGATTGTCCAATTTTTGCACGCTCCCGTGCGATTTACCCGGATTATATTTTTGTGGCGGTCAATTTTTTAACCGGCGTAATTTATATTATAGTCAACAGACTTAAAAACCACCCCATCTTGCGGCTTTTTTTCGCCCTGACGCATCCTCCACCCTGACGGGCGATGACGACCGGTGTCTTGATGTGCCGTTAGCAGCTTGTAGGGTACTTGACAACAGTAATTTATAAAACTGTGCGCAAAAAGTATCGCGCCCTCACAAAGTGGGGGCGCGATTTTAGCTGCATCAGCTAATCGCTGATGTTATCTGACGAACTCGAGTGTGCCGGCGTGGGGAGTGGTCGGCACTGTGCGGCCGCCTTTGTTGATGCCGCCTCTGTTCACGCTGCCTCTGTTCATGCTGCCTCTGTTCATGCCGCCAAAGGCGCTGTTGCCGTCAAAAGTTCCGTCATAGGCGCCGGCGCCAAAGCTGCGTGTGCCGCGGCTATAACCGTCGCGGGCAGGTGCCTGGTCACGCAGGACGCCGTCGTAGAACCCATCGTGGTAGATCCCGCTGTAATTGCGGCCTCTCGAGCCGTCAGGTATATTTCGGTTGTAACAACCGGCGGCAAAAAAGGCCATCAGTACTGCTAAAGTCAGGGCAATAGTTCTTTTCATAATCGCTCCGTATCCCGCGAAAGGTTCGCGGTCACCGCTTTTGCGGCAAGCGGTATGCCGGACTTTAATAAAACGGAGAATCGGCCATCACAATGCAGCAGGAGCCGCTTTGGCATCGCTGAATCTCACGTTTATTTTTGCCCGAACATACCCGGCTATTCGAAAGCGACAATGGTAGTTGTCGACATAAATACTGACAAAATCTGTTTATAAATCGCTGATGAGTCCCTGTCGAGCAAGCATAAACCCCTCGACAAATCCAATGAGCGTGGGGATTCCGGTCCAAAAAAAGAGGAGGTACCAGATGGCCCGCTTTGGCCGGCCCAGGTAAAACCAGTGGGCGCCGAAAGTTCCCAATAAGAAAGCGAGAATCGCGGCGATCATAAAATCAAGGCGGCGTGAGGCGAACATTTGAATAGGCGGTGGGTCGATTTGGTTTTTGTGAAAAGAATTACCAAACGCAGAAAAATCCCAATTCTGTTCACTCTGACGGGATTTGCTTCCCCGCGGCGTGCCGGAATAATCTTTCTGTCTTTGCTTTTTTGATTCTTTGCGCACACCGCCGGGAACAAGCGAAGTGCCGCAATATGTGCAGACAACTTCGCCACTCACAAAGGTTGCGCCACATTCTTTGCACTGCCGCATTTGACACATCCTTTCCCAAAAATTGCTAATTGGTGAAGTAGCTGGAAACCAACAAGACGACGGCGAAAAACACACCCAGCGAAGCACACATCCCGCGGAAGTTAAGACTAATCATACGCACTTTTCCCAGCAGTTTGCTGCGCTCAATAACGTACTTTACAATCAGATACCCGGCCGCCCAGCTGGCAAAAAAGATGCCAGTTTTTTCGAGGTACCCGGCTGGGCTGACCGCGACATAAGCACCGAACAGAAACTGTACAATTTCTTCACCGAAGATTCCGCCGACAAAACAAAATAAACATAAAATTAGTACGGCAACTTCTTGGTAACGGTCGCGTTTGATCGCACAAAGGTCGCCCTGGCAATGCCCGAAAAGAATTCGCGCAAAACGAATGAATACAATAATTGTTCCCAAATTAATCAAAATCATAGCCGCGCTGACGAATTGACCTGCCCCGGACATCATAAAGTACTTTGAGATACTGCCATTGAAAAGCGGGGTGCCGGTGATTCCAAAAACAGCCATGATTGTAGCGATTCCGATGATTGGCGACCGCCGCAAAACCCCTTGAATTTCATAAATATTCCGCGTGTGATAAGTGTGTATGATCACACCCGCGCTTAAAAACAATGCGGATTTAAAGACCGCGTGGTTGACTATATGATATAAACTGCCAATGTATGCATACGCGCCGTCAATTCCCAGCCCAACCATGATCAAGCCCATTTGAGCAACTGTACTATAGGCAAGAATCAGTTTTATGTCTTTTTCAGTAATGGCTAAAATGACACCGACTATACCAGTAATTACGCCGATAAATAAGAAAAACTCAGTAACTGCAATATCCTCAAAAACTGTTTGGAAACGCAGAAATAAATATAAGCCAATTTTGATTTGAAGGCCTGAGAGAATGGCTGAAACAGGCGAAGGTGCGCCTGGAGTCCCGTGGGCTTTTGGCAGCCAGCTGAACAAAGGCAGCAATGCACATTTGAAACCGACTGCGGTCATAATCAGCGCATGTGGTAAAAGCGCAGCAGTTGGGCCCAATTCAGCAAATGACAATGCAGCAAGGTGCATGTCAAGCGTCCCGGTAAATTTATAAACATATCCGATTCCGAAAAGGAAAAACTGAATCGCGACAATGTTTATCATGAGGTAAATTATCCCGTCATACATTGAGCGATTGTTGCGGTCAAACATAATTAAAATTGAGACAATTACTGTTGCGACTTCAAGCAAAACAAAGATGTTAAAGAAGTCACGGGAAAGGAAAATCCCTATCAGCAAGCTTTCCCAAATAAATAACAAAAACCAGAACATTTTTGTATTGTACTCGTGAAAACTGTAAATGGCAGCAATGAGAAAAATAAGCGCGGTAAGCAGCACAAACACAGACGCAATATAGTCAGAAACGAGAGTGATACCAAGTGAGCCGTCATAGTCGCCTATTACAGTAATAACAGCTTGGTCGCGGCTAATGTAAAACAAATAACAGGCGAATCCGACCAAAACCGCTTGCGCTGTAATTGCAAGAAGCCGACAGGTTTGATTAGAAAACAAGTAGAGGAAAACTGCAATCAAAATGGGGGCAACAACAAAAAAAGATAACATAAGGACAACTCCAAGTCTTGCGATTTGAGTGAAACACAGCGTTAGAGATTAGCTGTAAAAATAGCCGGTAATCATCAAGATTGCCATAAAAAAGATACCCATTGAAGCGCACATACCTCTGAAGTTTAGGCGAGCCTTGCAAATGCGGCCAAGCAAACTGCTGGTTTTGATAAAGTGTGTATAAATGAGGTAACCGACTGTCAAACTTATCGCGAACACTAATACTTTTTCGAGATAGCCAATAAAGTTCATGGAGACCTGTACATTAAAGAGAAACTCAATAAACTGTGCGCCAAATATTCCTCCGAAAAAGCAGAAAAGGCCTAAGATCAGGGTGGTTAACTGCCTGCATTTATCTATTGTTATGGAGGTTTCGCCAGCCGAAGATTTGCCCCAAAGAATTGATGAATACTTGATAAACGAAATGATTGTACCAAGGCTCATGAAAATGAGAATTGCGTTGAGCAGCCAATTCGTGTTCGTTGCAATAAAGTATTTTGAAATACTGCCATTAAAGAGCGGGGCGCCGGTGATTCCAAAAACTGCAAGAATAGTAGCCAAGCCAATAATTGGGGCTTCTTTAAATACACCGCGAATCTTATATACCTCGCGCGTCTTATAAATTTCAGCGATCACACCTGCTGATAAGAACAGGCAAGATTTGAATAGCGCATGGTTAAAAATGTGGTATAATCCGCCTATATGAGAATAGAAATCACCGATGTTTAAAGCGGCCATGATTAGGCCAACTTGTGAGATTGTATGGTAAGCGAGGATAAGTTTTAAGTCTTTTTGTGATAATGCCATTATAAATCCGACAATACCGGTTGCGATTCCGATTACGAGGAAAAACTCTCTCGCAGATATATCCTGAAATACTTGTTGAATGCGCAAGAACAAATAGACCGAACTTTTGATGTGTAAACCGGAAAGAATTGCAGAAACTGAGGAAGGTGCACTTGGGGTTCCGTGAGCTTTTGGCAGCCAGCTAAACAAAGGCAAAAGCGCACATTTGAAAGCAATTCCGGTCATAATTAATGCATAAGGTAAAATTAAAGCAGATCGATCAAACTGAGCTATATATTGCGCGGCTAAATACATATCGAGCGTTCCGGTAATCATGTATACGTAGCCGACTCCGAATAAATAAAACTGTATAGCAACAAGGTTTGCCATTAGATAGATTATGCCATCATACAAGTTTCGATTTTCGCGATTGAACATAATCAAAATAACTACAACAATCGCCAAAACTTCCATCAACACAAAGATGTTGAAAAAGTCTCTCGTCAGGAAAATTCCAATCAACAAGCCTTCCCATAAAAAGAGCAAAAACCAGAAAAGACGCTTATTATTTTCGTGAAAACTATAAATAGAAGTGATCAAAAAAATAAACGAAGTTAGCAATATAAATGACGAAGAAAGATTGTCAGACATCAATACAATTCCCAAATCACCATCGTAGATTCCTATAACTGTTACGATCTCTTCCACACGGCTGAGTGAAAATAAATAATAAGAAAATGCGACCAGCGCGGCTTGTATCAAAATTGCTAGAATCCGCCCGGATTTTGCAGAAGAAAACAAGTAAAGAAAAACAGCGATCAGAACAGGGATAATCACGAAATATGCCAGCATATACTCAATTTACCCCATATTCTCTTTTTTGATAATATCCCAATCCGTCGTTTTATGTTTGCGGAAAATGGTCATTAACATAACGATATTGATAGCTGAAACGGATACACCGATGATGATGGCAGTCAGCATAAGCGCTTGTGGCAATGGATCGGCAACGCGATGAACATAATCGGGATTTGCGACATATTCACCAATGGGCGGTAAGATATTTTCGCCAAACCCAATGCTTAAGAAAAACATAACAACAGCAGTTTGAAGTAAGAGGGTAAACACAATAGACTTCAGTGCTTTTTTGCTGGTAATAAGTCCAAAAAAGCTGATGAAAAACAGGATGATGGAGAACAATTCAACAATCTCAAAGTTCATCGTTTACTTCCTCTCAATCCCAATATAGCGGTAGAATATAATGAAGAATGCACATGCAACTTTCATTCCAATCAACGCGTTCATCAAAACCAAATATACATCTTGAAAAATGGTCAGATAATTGGCCGGCATGTATGCTGAAGCGCCAAGAAATACGATAAATACAGCCAAAAGTGTAGTAACGGCAAAGACCAATTCCTCTATCCTTATAATACGGCCAATTCGTATATCATAAATGTCGTAAATAAGGTATCGGCAGATAAAGAAAGTTGCAATCACAACACCACCTTGGAAACCACCGCCCGGCGTAAGCTGGCCGTTAGCGATCAAATATATACCGAAAATAAGCAGAAGCGGGCAAACAATTCGCAAAGTGAAAATTGCCATTTCTGTGCCGTCGATCTCAACGTCAGTGTCGTCTTTTACCGAAACACCTTCATACCACGACATATGTGAAACAGCAATTACGCTGACCACCAGAATGAGCGCTTCAAACAAAGTATCGTAGACGCGATAACCGAGGTAAATTGCAGTGACAACGTTTTCGCCGCCAACATCCCGCGCAAACATAGCAATGTATTGTGTTTTGAGATAAGTATTGACTGTGTACTCAGGGATAAAATACAAAAACAACATAAACAAAAACCCAGAAAAAACAAGTGGAAGTGTGTATGTTTTGAGGAAAGTCAAAACTTTCAGTTTGGGAGGGGGTTCGGTGGTTTTGTCAACTCCAAGGTTGTGATATTTCTCAAAGCAAACCACGAAGAAAATAGTGGTAAAGACACTGACAGCAGCCTCAGCCATTGCGACGTCCGGTGAACCGAGAAGTAGAAAACAAAAAGAAGTGATCAGCGAAAAAATGCCAAAAAAGATGATAATTTTTGCAATCTTTCGTTCAAAAACAATCATCATGGCCATCGCCAGCCAAAGTACGAGCAATACTTGTATCATATCTTCTCCTCAGTTCGGTTTTCGTCAATTTTATGACCACTTGTGTACGCTCCACGCGCGATCGTATGCGCAACCAGCGGATTGAGAATCAGCATAATGAATATGAGAAGCAAAAGCTTTCCAGAAAAATAACTGAGCCCATGCCGAATCGCAAGCCCAATGATCAAAGTCAGTGCGCCAACCGTATCAACTTTCGAGCTCACAAGGATTCTCAGGTAAAAGCTTTCAAGCTTGAAAATTCCGAGAACGCCAAAACTCATACAGATAATACCAGCCCAAATGAAGATGCTGCTGATTATTTCTGCCATTACTTTTTCCCCCCTCTTTGCCGTTCAAGGAAGAATGCGATAAAGATGATTCCGATAAAGCCGGAAAGCGCGTAAATCATAGCAAAATCCAAGAAGTAAGCGCGCTCTTGAATAGAGGCGTAAACAGCGATAATAATGATAATTTTAGTAGAGACAAGGTTCATTCCAAGCAGCCGGTCCCAGATGGACGGCCCCATGATTGCGCGTATTGCGTAAGCAGTCATAAATCCGATCATAATCCACAATATGTACATATTAAAGTCTCACTTCTGCACTTTTAATAATTGGTTCTCCAGCCGGCCTTTCAGCACACCGTCAGCCACGCTCATATCGCGGTTATCACTTTTTTCTCTCAGCCAGAGCAGGGTAAGTGTGTCATCTTTTATGTTGAGCAAAATCGAGCCGGGCGTCAACGTAACCGAGTCGGCGAGAATAACTCTGAGTGTGTCGTTTGTCAGCTTTGTTTTGACGTCGACAACGTCGACTTTGCCGCCTGTCAATATGACTTTTATGACAAAGAACCCGGCGAAGTATATTTGCCCGATTACGTAAAACAAGAACAAAGTCAGCCTAAAAAAATTGATATTGCGTATCTCTTGTAAAGGCAGGTATTTGTTGTAAAACCAGAGGCATCCGGCCCCCACCGCCAGTCCAATAAATGCGGTAGCAATAGAGAAGTATTCCCTAAGCAAAATCCAGACCACTGCCAGTATAAGGATATCAAAGATGCGAAATCTTTTCAAAACCTACCCTCCTTTATTAAGATATATCCGTGCATATAGCTATATCGCAACAAAAAATGAGATAATGTATCGATAATTTAGCTAAACCGTCAAATCTCAAATGCACAGCATTAAGTATACAACAATTTTTAATTGATGGCAAGTGGTTTGCGTGAAATGCAAAAATTGGCCGCCACAATGCCGAAAATATTGACTATACAGCCTTTTTGCGGTATGATAAATTAAATATACGTATTGACCGTTAAGGGGAGTGAGTTTGCTGGATATATTGGCTTTCAGCCTGAACGCCACCCTGCCGGTCATTCTATTTATGGTTTTGGGGATTGTTTCCCGCCGGTTCGAGCTGCTGGATGCTGCGACCGCCAAAAAGCTGAACAACCTTTGTTTTCTGGTTTTTTTGCCCGGCCTTTTGTTTTACAACGTTTACAACATCGACTTTACAGCTGAGTTCTCGCTTGGGCTGGTTATCTACGCGGCCGTTACTCTGGCTGTGATGATCTGCCTGCTTAGCCTGATATTGTTCCCGATATTGGGCGACCGGGCCCGGGCCGCCACTTATGTACATATCCTTTGCCGCTCAAACTATATCATGTTTGGAATTGCCATTGCCCAAAACATGTTTGGCGAACCGGGATTGCGGGTGGCCGCCATGCTCATTCCGGTCGCGCTGATTATCTTTAACTTCGCCGCGGTCATCCTGCTCAGTGTCGGTTCGATCAAAGAAGCCGGGTCAACCGCCGTTATGATCAAAGAAGTTTTGTCCGGACTGATCAAAAATCCGCTGATCGTGACCAGCATTGTGGCCACCCTGATCTCGGTGTCCGGGCTGGTCCTGCCGGTTTGGCTGTACACAACCTCGCGCAGCCTCTCAAATCTGGCCGCCCCTTTCTGCCTGATCATATTGGGCGCACAAATTGATTGGAAGAACCTGCGCGAAAATGTCCGGCTGGTCACTACCCTGACTAGCGCCCGTCTGATTTTTGTCCCGCTGATCATGGTGCCGGTCGCGGTTTACTTCGGGTTTCGCGGCCCGGCTTTGGCGGCTTTATTCGCGCTGTACGCCTCCCCTTTGGCTCACTCGGCCGCTGTTATGGCACAGCGTTACGACGTGCACGCCGGCTTTACCACCCAAGTTTTGGCTATGTCCACCGTGTTGGGCGGCTTTACCAATTTTGTCGGGATTTACATCCTGCGCTACTTTGAGCTATTCTAAAGGAGTGTTTTCTTTTTTGCGCGAAGTGTATTTGGACAACTGCGCCACCACTGCCACCGACCCGGAAGTGGCCGCGCTGGCCGCCCGGGTGATGCAGTTTGAATTTGGCAACCCGTCCTCTCTCCACCGGAAAGGGCTGGAGGCACAGCTTTTGCTCGATAAGGCGCGGGAACAAATCGCAAATGCCATCGGTGCGTCACCGGAGGAAGTTTACTTCACTTCCGGTGGGACACAGGCCAACAACCTTGCGCTGATCGGCGCGTTTACAGCTCACAAGCGAAAAGCAAATCGCCTGGTCAGCGGCAAAGTCGAACACTCGTCGGTGCGCGGTGCGCTCGCGCATATCCAAACGATCGGCGGTGAGGCTGAGCTGGTCGACCCGCTGCCGGACGGCTCTGCCGACCCCGAAAAGTTTGCCGGCGCTTTGGATGCGCGCACACTGCTTCTCTCCTGCGGGCTGGTCAACAGCGAAACCGGCGGGATCTCACCGGTCGGCGATATCACAAAAGCGGCCAAAGCAAAATTTTCGCGAATCCTCATCCATTGCGACGCGGTTCAGGCGTTTGGCAAGCTGCCGGTCGCTGTCAACAAGCTGGGTGTTGACATGCTCAGTTTGAGCGGGCATAAACTCCACGCGCCCAAGGGGATCGGCGCGCTCTACATCCGCAAAGGCGTGCGGATTCACCCGCTCATACACGGAGGCGGGCAGGAGCGCGGGCTGAATCCGGGAACCGAGAGTGTCCCACTGGCCTGTGCGTTCGGCTTAGCAGCCGAAAAAATCATCCCCAAAGTAAGTTTGAACTTCGATCACTACCAATCGATTCGTAAACATTTTGTAAAAAAAGCCGAAAACATCGCCGGCCTTTGCATCAATTCACCGCCGGATGGCGCACCTAATATCTGTAACGTCAGCCTGCCCGGTTATAAGAGTGAGACGCTTCTGCACTTTTTGGCTGAGCGCGGGGTGTATGTATCCAGCGGGTCGGCTTGCGCCAAAGGCAAAGACAGCCATGTGCTGGCCGCAATCGGCTTGCCCCGCGAACGGATACAAAGCGCATTGCGGATAAGTTTTTGTAAGGACACAACCCCCGGCGAGATCGACATTTTCTTTGAGGCGCTCGCGCTGGGCTTAGATACGATTAGGAGCAGCTAACACATGAAGGAAGTCATCCTGCTAAAAAGCGGGGAAATCGCGTTAAAGGGCCTCAACCGCTCAAGTTTTGAGGACATCATGATCAAAAATTGCAGACAGGCCCTGCGCGGGCTGGGCGAATTTGGTTTTTCAAAAGCGCAGAGCACAACATTTGTCACCCCGGTGGGCGAAGCCGATGTCACCCAGGCGGTTGAGCGGCTTTCCCGCGTGTTCGGGATCGCCGCGCTCTCCCGTGCCTGTGTGGTTGAAAAAGATTATAATGCCATTGCACAGGCGGCGGCGCAATATCTGGCCGACCAGCTGCAAAACGCCCGTACTTTTAAAGTAATGGCCAAGCGGTCGGATAAAAAATTTGCGATGAACTCGCCCCAAATCTGCGCTGAGCTGGGCGGGTATCTGCTTGAACGTTACCCCCACCTAAAAGTGGACGTCGAAAATCCGGAAGTTCTGGTCACCGTTGAGGTGCGGGACTTTGGGGCGTATGTCCACGGGCGGCAGCTGCCCGGCGCGGGCGGGATTCCGGTGGGCAGTTCGGGCAGGGCGCTCCTGCTGCTTTCCGGCGGGATCGACAGCCCGGTGGCCGGGGTGATGATGGCCAAGCGCGGGCTGACAATCAGCGCGGCACACTTTTACTCCCCGCCTTATACCAGCGAGCGGGCACTGCTCAAAGTCAAAGGATTGTGCGCTAAAATGGCAAGGTACTGCGGCCCGATCACCCTGCATACAGTCCCCTTTACCGAGATTTCCGAAGCCATCGCGCGTGAATGTCCCGAAGCTTTCGCGACCATCATCATGCGCCGGTTTATGATGCAGATATCCGAGCGAATCGCGCAAAGTAACGACTGCTCCGGCCTGATCACCGGCGAAAGTGTGGGGCAAGTAGCCAGCCAGACCATGGCCTCACTCACCTGTACACAGGCGGGGCTGATCCTGCCGGTCATCCGCCCGGTGGTCGGGATGGACAAAGAAGAGATCATCCGGGTGGCGCGAAAAATTGATACGTTCGAACTCAGCGTTCAGCCTTATGAAGACTGCTGCACTGTCTTCACCCCCAAGCGCCCCAAAACCCGCCCCCGCCTGGAAGAAGTGATCCGCGCGGAGGTAAATCTTGATTACCAGGCGCTGACCAGCCGCGCGATAAGCGATATCACAAGTGAGCGGGTCTACTAACCGCGACAAAGGTGAAAGCAATGGCTAAAACATGCCCAAAATGCGAAAACCAGATGGTCGAAGCCGTGGTTGTAGCGGCCGGTACGTACTATGTTCGTATCGGTAAAAAACCAGTTAAAGCTTTCGGGTGGCGTAAACAAAGCTGTGCCATCAATCAATTCGCGTGCCCGAAATGCGGCTATGTCGAAATGTACGCTGAACAACCGGATGTCTTTGCGAAAGGCTAGCGAAATTTAATTCTATCGTAAAGCGATACTTTAACTGTCAATTGTCCACTGTCAACTAAAAAAGGTGGTGTTTGCATTTTGGTTGCCGAGCTGATTTTAGCGCCCGAACTTACCGGCCAGGCCGAAGACGGCGGGGCGAATATCAAGGCCGGGGCATGGCGGGTTGCCCAGGCCCTTTCGGCGGTTGGCGTCAGAGTGCGCGAGCAGGTCAGCGTCTGTTCGGGTGCGCCTGACTTCCAAAAAGCGATGGTCTCCGCCCTCAAGCGATCGGACGTGATCGTCACCTTGGGCGGCCTCTCAACCGAAAGCGACGGAATCGCCAAAGCGGCTGTATCCAAAGGGCTGGGCTTGCCGTTTGAGACAAACAAAGCTTGCCTGCAAGCCATTGAAATCTATTGCAAACGAACCGGGATCCCATTTTTACCCGAAGACGCCGCGCTCGCGCAGCTGCCCAAAGGCAGCCTGCCCATCCCGGGCAAACACGGCAAAATCCCGGGTATCCTGATATCGTCCAAGTCACAGCACATCGTCATGCTGCCCGGCTCTGAGCGGGAATCGTTGTCTATCCTGACAGACGCTGTCCTCCCGCATATACAGGGGAGAGCGCCGGTGAGCGAAGTTTCTGTCACCCGAACCCTGCGCACGTATGGGATGAGCGAGGAGGACATTCGCCGCCAGCTTTCCGGGCTTTTAGGCGCGGCCAACCCGACTTTATCCATCCAAAAAGAGGGGAACGAAGTGCTGGTCGGGGTGACCGGCAAGGGCGCGGGTTCTGAAAAGGCGGCAAGTGTCTGCACCCCCACTTTGCGCAAAGCCGCCCAGCTGTTGGGGGACAGCGCTTATGGGCTGGACGTCGAATCGCTGCAAGCGGCGGTGGTTGACAAGCTGAAAAACAAAGAGCTGGGGCTGGCCATCGCCGAGGCGGGCAGCTCCGGGATGCTTACCCGTGTCTTAAACGAGACCGCCGGCGGGTCGGATGTCGTGCGCTACAGCGTTTTTGTGGATGACAACGCCGCCAAACACAAACAGCTTGGGGTCAGTTCCCGCCTGCTCAAAAAGCAGGGGGCGGTCAGCGAGCAGGCCGCGGTAGCCGTTGCCAGCGCAGCGCGCGAAAAATCGGGGGCGCAGGTCGCCATCTCGCTGCTGATGGGGGACGGCCAGGACAAAAAATCACCGCATGGGCTTGCATACATAGCCGTCTGTGGTGTAGACTGTGTATATGTCAAAAAGCTTGTGATCGGCAGCGGCGACCCAAGTGAGCGGGATTTGGCGTTGGACGCCGCGCTTTCCCGCGCGCTGAACATGATCCGGCTGTTTGTTGATTACTTTCCCAAGTGGTATATGGGTGCTATTCCACTCGAAGAAGCGCTGGATGGCCGAACCGTCACAAACCTTTCCTCTTACGACGACCCACACGCCGACTATAAGAAGAAAGGCCCGCTCGCACGTTTTTTCGGAAATTTTATCATTCGCAAGGCCGATCGGCCGGGAGTAAAAGTGAAAAAATTTGTCTTTATAACGGCTATGTTGGTACTGGCCGCGTCCTCATCTTATGTTGGTTATCAGCTTTGGGAAAGCTACCGCGCCCATCAGCTGGCCGCAGAACTGCAGGAAATGTTCACATACGGGGATATAGACGCCGGGGAGGAAATTCCCGCCGACTTTCCGCGCGGGCTAAACACGCGCTTTGCCGCCCTGTTCGCCCGCAACGAGGATGTGGTCGCGCACATTCACATCCCGGGTACAAACATAAATTACCCGATTGTACAGACAGCCGACAACGACTTTTATCTGCGGCGAAATTTTAACCGCGAATCGACTTCGCACGGCGTCCCCTTTATGGACAAGCGGGTAAATATGCGCCAGCCCAGCGACAACATGGTCGTCTACGGCCACAACATGATGGACGACCAGCTTTTTGGTGACCTTTTGTTTTACAACGCACTCGACCCAAACCACGGCGGCCAGCAGGCGCTCGATTTCTTTAAGGACCACCACTTGATCGAGTTTACCTCTATTTTCGGCGACGCAACCACACAGTTTAAGATCTTCTCGATCTTTATAAGCAACGCATCCGACACGCACGGCCCGGTCTTCAATTACCACAACTTCATTGAGGCCGAGACCGAGCGCGACTTTATAAATTTTGTGGATCAACTGATGATCAGAAGCATGATCAACACCGGGGTAGATGTACAGCCGGGCGATCAGCTGCTCACCCTTTCCACCTGTACCTATGAATTTGACGACGCGCGGTTTGTGGTTGTGGCCAGACGGCTGCGCCGCAACGAAACCCCCGAACTGAACCGCGGCCTTGTCAGCTTAAACGAGAACCCGCTTATGC
The DNA here is from genome assembly GCA_009784625.1 of Oscillospiraceae bacterium. GTDB lineage: Bacteria > Bacillota > Clostridia > Oscillospirales > Ruminococcaceae > WRAV01. The sequence continues at coordinate 24,301 of WRBI01000014.1, forward strand.
CAAACGTTTGGTATGAACTGTTTGGCGGCTCTCCACCCGAAGAAGTTGGCCAATCTGCCGAGATCGTCACGGTGGCGACCGATTCTTCTTCAAGCGCCGGGCTTGCGCTACTCAGTTTCGCATCCATGCGGGTGGAGAATATTGGCCAAGCGACTGAGGTTATAGAAACCGCTGCCGATCTGCCGGCAGAGACCGCACTGCCGCCCGAACCTGAACCGCAGCAGCAAGCCCAAACTGCTCCGCCTCCGGAGACAGCGCCGGCCCCGCAAACCGCGCCTCCGCCCGAGTCTCAACAACAGCCCCGTACCGCTCCACCACCTGAACCTGAACCGCAGCCGGAGCCTGAACCACCGCCGCAGCCGCGTATGCAAGAGTCGGCGCCTCCTCCCCCGCCGCAGCAGCAAGAACCTCCGCCCGCCAATCGGACGCCGACCCACAGCTATGACGGCACACTGCGGGTACGGGCAGACGGGCGGGAAATCACCGAAGACGCACTCTACATAGTCTCACGGATTGTCCAGATTGAGACGGGGTCAAACTCCTTTCACGATCAGGCGATTATGGCACAGGCGGTCGCCGCATATTCCTTTGTCCGGTACTACAACGACCGCGGCCTGCCCGCCAACGTTCTGCTCGCGCCACAGGCAACCCCGCGAATCACCAACCTCACCGCCCGGGTGTTGGGCGAGGCCGTTCACTTTAACGGCCGGATCGCGTTCACCCCCTATCACGCCACCAGCTCCGGGACGACCAACTCCTCCCGCGATGTCTGGGGCGGGCACTACCCATATTTGATCCCGGTGGACAGCTCGGTCTGCATGGAGGCCCCCGGCTTTGAGCGCACACACACAATCTCATACGCCGAATTCTCACGCCTGCTTGAGAGGCAACTTGGGATCACTTCACATGGGGACGCTTACGGCTGGCTGGAAGTGCTCTCTCGCACCGACGGCGGATATATCGGCAATGTAAGCGTACTCGGCCACACAACCAGCCTGAGAACGGGTGCGCGCCTGACCGGCCGGTTGCTGCGTGAAAATGTCTTTGGCCTGCGCAGCGCAGCGTTTGAAGTCGAGTTCGACTCAAGCCGAAACCAGGTAATCTTCACCACATTCGGCCACGGCCATGGGGTGGGTATGCCTCAAAACGGCGCAAACGTCCTGGCCCAGCAGGGCTGGTCCTACATCCAAATCCTTGAGCACTACTTCCCAGGCACACAAGTTTTTTAGTTTAAACACAGTAAAAGGCTCGCCTGACGGCGAGCCTTGCTTAATTATTGTTTTGCACACGCTGCGTTTTATTGATTAAAATACCGGCACTACACGGCCAAGGTACTGCTCGTAGATGAAATCTCTGACCGCCTGTGTGGACAACGCTTGGATGAGTGCGGCGATCCGCTCATCGTTTTGATCGCCGTTGCGGACAGCGATGATGTTGGTGAACTGCTGTGCGGCCGGGGAATCCACCCCTTCGCCCGCATCGTCAATCGCCCGGTCAAGCACTCCGCCGAGCAGCGCGAAATTTCCGTTTATAACCGCGAAATCCACATCGGGCAATGTCCGGGGCAGAAGGTCGGCGGCAATCGGCCGAATGACCAGGCCGTATGGGTTGTCGGCCACATCGTTGGCTGTCGCGCTCGTGTCAAGATCCGGCGCAAGGCTGATCAGCCCAAGATACTCCAGAAGCTGAAGGGCCCGGGCTTCGTTTGAAGGGTCATCGGGAATTGCAATGGTCGCGCCCTCGGGGATGTTTTCCAAAGTATCAAGCCTGCCGGCATATACCTTTAGCGGCTCAAAGTGCACCCCGAACACAGGTACCAGATCGGTTCCATGATTGTCGTTAAACGTATTCAGGAACGGCGTGTGCTGGAAGTAGTTGGCGTCGATATCCCCGGCGTCCAGCGCCATGTTCGGCTGGATAAAGTCGTCGAATTCAACAATGTTCAGCTCAACCCCGCTTTCGGCCAGAACCGGTGCGATGAACGCAAGCACTTCGGCGTGCGGGGTGGAGGTCGCGCCGATTGTAAGGACGCGGATTTCAGCCTCCCCGCCGCCGGCCGGCGCGGAGTTTCCGCCGCAAGCGGACAGAGCGATGGCTGCCACCAAGGTCAGAACCAGTGTAAATTTAAGGTGTTTCATTGATATTGCCTCCTAATGGGTTGTGGTTATGTATTTTTTAAACCAGCCGCTTATCCAGCTTTGCGGCAATCGTGTTAAACAAAAACTGTACAAGCGCCACGATGATCACGATCAATATGACACTTAAAATCATCACGTCGCTTTGCCAGCGCTGGTAGCCGTACCGGATCGCGATCCGGCCAAGACCGCCCGCCCCCACCGCACCGGCCATGGCGGAAAAACTGATCATCATGATGGCGGTAATCGAAAAGCCGCGTATAATCGACGGTATGCTTTCAGGAATCATGACTTTAGTGATGATTTGGTAGTTGGTCGCGCCCATCGACTTGGCCGCGTCGATTACACCGGCGTCCATTTCGTTCATGGTGGCCTCAACCATCCGCGCAACGAAAGGGGCAGACGCAATGACCAGCGGGACAATCGCCGCCGTTGAGCCAATCGCAGTGCCCGCAATCATCCGGGTAAACGGGATGAGTATAATAACCATGATAAGAAACGGCACACTGCGCACCGTGTTGATCAACCCGCCCAAGATTTTGTTGACAAAGCGGTTTGGCATCAACCCGTCCGGGTAAGAGACAAAGAGCCAGATACCCAGCGGCAGCCCGATGGCATAGGCCAGGGTAACCGACACAAAACTCATATACAGCGTCTCAAGTACGCCCTCCCACAGGATAAACCGAAAGTCGAGAAAAACGTTCCACAAGTTCGCCATAATATCACTCCTTTGGTAGTTGGAAGCTTTCGCGGCTATATGCCGTCCAACAACAATTTGGTCGCGTCGTGCTGAGGGTTTTTAAGCACTTCGGAGGTGTCGCCCATCTCAGCTATGCGGCCACCGTTGAGTACAACCATTCGGTTGCAGATTGCTTTGACGATGTTGATCTCATGGGTGATGATCACGATGGTGACACCCAACTTTTGGTTGATCTCTTTGATCAGCCGGAGTATCTCTTTGGTCGTAAAGCTATCCAGCGCCGAAGTTGGCTCATCGCAGAGCATGATCTTCGGGTTTGTGGCCAGTGCCCGGGCGATGGCCACCCGCTGTTTTTGCCCACCGGACAGCTGCGCCGGGTAGGCCGGCAGCTTTTCAGAAAGGTCAACCAGTCCGGCCAGCTCGGCGCACCGGGCTTGAATGGCGGCCTTATCCTGTTTAACCAGCTCAAGCGGGAACGCGATATTCCCGGCCACCGAGCGCTGCATAAGCAGGTTAAAGCCCTGAAAGACGGTGCCGATATTCCGCTTGATCTCATTGGCCTGCGCGGCGGTGATTCCGGCTACGTTTTTGCCGAGGAGTTCTATCTCACCGGTGGTCGGCTCGGTCAACAGGCCGATTAACTTGAGCATGGTGCTCTTCCCTGCCCCCGACTTGCCTACAATCCCGAAAATATCGCCCTCATTTATGGTCAGGCTTACATTCTTGAGCGCGTGCTCGTCGTTGTTATAAGTTTTGGTTACATCTCTCAGTGTTATCATATAACACCGCCCCCTATACGTAAAAAATCCCTGGAAAGCGCAGATCCAAGCGCTTTCCAGGGACGAGAAATTCCCGCGGTACCACCCTGGTTTATCTTTACATCGCTGTAAAGACCTCATCGAATGCTGGCGGCAACCCGCGAAACATTCTATCGCTGTAACGTGCGAACACGTGAAACCCTTAGCCCGCCGGCGGCGATACCTCGAATCTCAAAGACTCCCAGGCCATGTTCGGCAAACTGCACGGCGCCCTCTCTCAGCATAGGCCGACGCGGTCGGCCTTACAAGGGTTCTCTGTAGCCAGAATTTTTGCCTACTCACCTGTTCAACGTCTATAAACTTGTGAGTTTATTATATATGTTTCTTACAAAATGTCAAGGCCGGATTTTCTGATTTTTGCGAGTTGTAAAGTTTTATGGCCGATTGCGTCGTTATTTCTGGCCGTTATCACAACTTAGCGCTAACAGTTCCAGTTAATCCTGGCGGGGTTGGGCTCATCCTCCACCGCGATCGCGCGCAGGGCAGCCTCCATCTTTGCGCACTCCTGCGCAGCGATCCGATCATAGGTAGCAGCGTCTTCGCTCAGCCCAATCCGGTCGTAAGCAATGGCGGCCGCGCCGTAAAAGGCAATTCCAAGCGAGTGGGTGGGTGTGTGAAAACAAGCGGCGGCCTGCCCGCAAGCGCGGGCGGCGGCCTGAGCGGCCGGGTTATCTTCCAGCTCTCTTGCGGCGGCGTGGCACTCGTTCAGGATGACCTTCTTGACTTCGGGCAGTTTTTTCTTCCCGTCAAACCAGTCGCGGGAGGCTTGCAGGGCCATGCGCGGGCGGCCGTCATCCGGGCAATGTTTCTCGAAGATGGGTAAAATCTCGCGCTCGGCGTAGTCCAGGCACCAACCCGCGATGGTCACTTTGCTTTGGGTCTCGATTAAACGCATGAGGGATACGATATAAGGCGAATCGGCCGCACCCAGCATCTTCCGCAGTTTTTTGGGCATCGCGTACACTCCTTACATCAAACACCGATCGCAAACAAGTGATAAGCTTTTGTTTCTCTCCCCCGCCAGCGACGGGGAGGGAAACGTTTTATCCGCATTTCAATCGGTAAAATCGACAGTGAAGTACTCGTGGTCTAACAGGTTGATACAAAGCAGGCGGTTTCGCAGCTGCCCGGGACGGCCAAGGCAGTACTTGACCGCCTCGGCCACTTGAATGGAGGCGACAATGGCCGGGGTAAACGCCGGATTTCCGTATTCTTTTTCTTCGCCGGCCGCATCCCGGTCAGGGTAGATGCGCGAAAGGGTGTTATCACCGGGCAAGACCAAACTCACCTGTCCCCACCAGCCGCCGATTGAGCCGTGCACCAGCGGCAGGCCTAATTGTTTGCAGACCGCTTCGATGTCCAATCGGGTGGGGATGCTGTCCACCGCGTCCATCACAAGATCGGCGCCCGCTAACAGCTCAGCGCCGTTTTGGGGCGTCAAGCGCTTGTGGTGTCCAGCAAAGCTGACCAGATCATTGACTTTGTCAATTCGCTCTGCGGCCAGGTCGACTTTCGGCCGGCCAATACCTTCTTCGGTTACAAACAACTGCCGGTTGAGGTTGCTTTCTTCCGCAATATCGCCGTCAATCAAGATCAGCCGCCCGAAACCAAGCCGCGCCAGCTGCTCGGCAATATGGCCGCCCAGCCCGCCAAGACCAATCACCGCAACCGTTTTGTTTTTCAGCAGTTCCTGTTCCATGGCGCTGATCAGGCTTTTGTTTCGCGCATATCGCTCACTCATTTACTCACCCCTCTCAGTACCTGTTACTGCGTATCTTTGATCTCAAGGCTCAGGTTGAGGTCAAACTTTTCGGCACAGGTTAGGTAATAGTCAACTTGTTCGCCATTGAGCATATCGGTGGAGATCAGCCCGGCCTGGTCGAATTTATCTTCGACAAACATTTTGGTGAAGATAAATCCGCTCTGGCCGGTCAGGTACATCTCAGCGGTCAGGCCGGCGCGGTTAAAGGATTCCTGTATTCCGGGGGCAGATATGTGCGCCTCGACCAGGACTTTCTTGCCATTGATTTCCCCATAGCACTCGACCACAAAACAGCCCTCATCGGCAACCAGCCCCTCGTCGAGAATCTCTTTGATCTCTTGGTGGAACTTAGGCGCGGGGGGCAGGTGATGCAGGATGACGTCAAAGGGTACGACCATCTGCCCGTCGATTTCGACCGGTTGATCTGAGAGCAGCCCGGCCCGGTAAAGCGGCCGCGCAAAATTGAGGCCTGACCCGCCATATTTAAAGTAGATGTTTTTAGCGCCCTTAAAATGGATATCCGCGTTGATTCCCATGATGACCGGCTCTTCGTGGTGGTGTTCGACCAGGGTAATCTCTTTGCCGCCCATTTCGGGGAATCTGCGCCTTACCGGCATCCCAAACGGCTCGGTCTCAACGATTTTACCGTCAATATAAGCAACACCTGGGTCGCTCATATCCCAGAGCGCGACCAGCGGTGACCACCAGAAAGGCAAAAACCGCTTGGCCTCGCCGCCCTCATACACCATCATGATGATGGTCTCACAGCTGCTTAGCTCGCGGACTGCCCGCTTGGCTACCACGCAAATTAAACCGGGTGCCGAACCGGTGCCGATCAGCGCGGTCTTGCCGATCTCAGCAAACTTCTTGCCGTACTCGCTGTACATGTATCGGGTCCAGTCGGCCCAGCCGGCCGCATCCCCGCCGAAGTTTTCAAGATCCATGCTTATGGCGAAATCCTGGTAATGGGCCTTGACCGCGAGGGCCACATCCAATACCTGCCTGCCAAACTCGACAGGCAATCCGTTTACGATCAGATCAGCCCCCCGGGCAACTTTAATGATCTCCTCGGTTTTGGTGGCGTCGATTTTTTCGCCGCGCGCTTTTTTAAGGGTTTTTACAAGGTTGTCGATGGCTTTTTGATCATAGTCCGCGCAGATGATCTCACCGACGCCCGGCTCCTCATCCAGCCTTTGTGCCACTGTGCTGCCCTGTGCGCCCGCGCCCAGAATCAAAATTTTCTTCATAGTGAACCTCCTGATGGTGTCGATTTGTATCCAACCGAACGCCTTTGGCTCACTAGCCATAATCACCCTTTAAGCTCTCGCTTTCACGGCTCCCTTTTTCCACACATAAACCAGGCGGCGCACAAGACCGCCCGCTGTCGATTGTCCGCATGGCCGCGCCCCCTTATCTGCCCTTTTTATCCATTGTACTATAGCGCAAAGGGCAGGTCAATGCCACGAAGCCAAATTCACCGGGAAATTTACACACGCAAATTCGGCTAGTCTAAACCGGCCGGCGCTTGTTTGTCAACACGATTAGATTCTTGTATTATTGTTTAAGTTATAGTAAAGTTGTATTGTTAAACAAGCGCTGGTTTTCAACCTTAAAGAGAGGACTAAATTCTATTGCATAACACAGAGCAAGGCGGCCGCACACCTTCGTCGAGAAGTCACCCGAAAAGAAAACCATCTGTCGACCGCGTAGCCGGAGCCGAAAATTGTGTCGGTGACCTTGCGCTGTACAAGGAAGCGGTGGATTATTTCGCGGCCAACGCAAAGAATATGTATCACCGAACACAAGCAGCCGTAACAGCCGGCGACCATGGTCTGGTACACCGAATCACCCATCGCGAAGCGTCCCTCGCCGCCACTGTCGGCGCAGCCAGGCTATCGCGGATTATCAGTACTTTGTCTAAAGAGGCACGAGCCCGGAACATTGGCGCACAAAAAAACCTTCTCATCGAATACAAAATCGAACTCGCGCGAGTGATAGCTGAGATTTCTTCCGTTTAGTGGAGTGATTTTGTCGGTTTACGTATATGTTGTTGCATTGTAAGTATAAAATGACTTTGTTTATTAGTTATTTTTCTGTATAATATTAATGGTAAATCTTTACCGATTAAATTTCACTAAACCAGCATGTTTGAGGAGGGGTCTCATGCTCCGAATAGCGATCTGTGAGGACTGCCCGATACAAATCAAAGTGATACTCAGCCTACTAGAAAAATATAAGGCCAAACACACCGAGCTAAAGATCATGCCCGAGAGTTTTTCTTCCAGCCAGAGCTTGCTCAAAAAACTTAAGTCGGGGGCTCACTTTGACCTGTTCTTATTGGACATACAAATGCCTGGAATAAGCGGGATGGATCTAGCCAAAAAAATCCGCAAACAAAGCGAAGAAGCCGCCATCATCTTTTTGACCCAATATATCGACTACGCATATGAGGCTTTTCAGATATCAGCCGCGCAGTATCTGCAAAAACCAATCAAAGAGCGAATCTTTTTCCCGGTTTTAAACAAAGTGATACCGACCTTACTCAAAGACAAAGATCGGCACTATATGCTCTCAACCGGCGAAGGGCTGATGAATATACCTTATTCGCGTATTGTCTGCGCTGAACTGACCAACAGAAGAATCAGTATGCATCTGGACGATGGAACGGTACATGTCAGCAAAAGCTTACAGATTTCGTTCTCGCGGGCTGTTGCTTCGCTGCTTGAAGACAGCCGGTTTGTACATGTACACCAGGCATTTGTGGTCAACATCGCGCATGTCACAGAGCAGAAAAACCACTTCTTTATCACCAAGGGCGGCTTGGCCGTACCCATTTCGCGAAACCGATATGTAGACGCCAAAAAGCGATACCTCAGTTATAAGTGATAATACAAAAGCCGCTGAGCGCTCAGCGGCTTTTGTGTTGGCCAAATCATCGATGCAAGACTCGCGCAAAGCTGCGGACAAAAACCTTACGCCCCCCCGAACACGGCATTGGCTCCGACAGCCGGCCGGTTAATCTACACTTATCCGCCAAAGGTAAAGGCTTGCGATTGAGCCGAACGGGCTGTAACGTTTTTGGTAACGGGCAAACCGCGCACGGTCAAGCTCCTTGTGGCCGTACAGCTTACAGATTCCCCGGCGGATGGCCAGGTCCCCATAACTGAGAACATCCCGGCGCTCAAGTGAAAAGATAAGCAGCATCTCGGCTGTCCAGACCCCGATGCCGGGCAGCGCGCTGAGGTGCTCGATCACCTGTTCATCCGACATGGCTTGCAGGCGGCCGATCTCCAGCCTGCCGTCAAAAGCTGCGGCGGCGGTCGACTTTATGTACTCTGCCTTGCGCATGGACATCCCGCACTTCTGAATCTCTTCAATCGGTGTGCTTTGTATCGTTTCGGGCGTAATCTCGCCCAGGAAGGTGAGAAGCCGCTTCCAGACTGTTTCGGCCGCCTTGCCCGAAATCTGTTGGGAAACAATGCTGTCGATCAGCGCGGCGAAGATATCCTTGTTGACCGGGCGCTCAATCCGCCCGACCTCCTTTATAACCGCCGCCAGCTTTTTGTCCTTGCGGCTCAGGCGGTCAAGTTCATCTTGTGTATAAGTGAAGATATCCATACCCGCGCCCCCTTTTCATCTCACACAATTATATTTTGGCCCGGCCATTTTGTCAACTCGCGCACTTTGGCCTAACGCTTGAAAAGTGGCCCCCAACGTGTTAGACTGGTGTATCTTTAAAGATAGGGGCAGCGCGCATGAACTTAATCATCAACCAATCCCATAACCCGGCTTTTAACCTGGCCCTTGAGGAGTACCTGCTTGAATCAACCGAACTGGATTTGATCATGCTCTGGCGGAACTCAAAAGCGGTGATTATCGGGAACAACCAGAACGCGGTCGAAGAAATCGACGCCGATTATGTCCGCGAGCGGGAAATTGCCGTGGTTCGCCGGCAATCGGGCGGGGGTGCGGTCTTCCACGATCTCGGAAATATAAACTTCACCATCATCCACCAAAACGGGGTGGATGACCAAAGCTTTGGCGGTTATCGGGCCTTCACCGCACCGGTCTGCGGGTACCTCGAAACGCTGGGCGTCAAAGCCGAGTTCAGCGGCCGCAATGACCTGGTCATCGACGGCAAAAAGTTTTGCGGAAACGCCCAAGCCCTCAAGAAAAACCGGATTATGCACCACGGCTGCATTTTATTTGACGCAGACTTCACCGATCTGGCCGGCGCGCTCAAACCAAAGGCCGAAAAGATTGAGAGCAAAGGGATAAAGTCAGTGCGCAGCCGGGTGACCAATGTTGGCACACATCTGGGATCTCCGATGACTCCCGAAGCATTTATGGACGGGCTGGCCGACTACTTTCGCGCCAATGTCGAGGGGATTCGCGATTACGCGCTCACTGCCGGGGATATCACCGGCGCACAGGCGCTGGCTGACGAAAAACACGCCCGCTGGGAGTGGAACTTCGGCAAGTCGCCGCCTTACAACTGGGAGAACAGCGGCCGCTACCCCTTCGGCGGCGTGGATGTCCGCCTGAATGTAAAGGCCGGCGTGATCGAACAAGCGCATCTGTTCGGCGATTTTTTCGGGATGGCGGACAAGTCGGAGCTGGAAGCAGCCTTGTGTGGCATCCCCCACCGGCGGGGCGCGCTCGAATCCGCGCTCGCGCAGCGGGATATCGGCCGGTACATACAGGGGATGACCCGTGCTGAACTGTTAGACCTGCTTTATTAAACGCAAAACGCCGGACTGCGGGTTTTCTTCCGCAATCCGGCACTTGCCCGTATGAAGTTTAATCGCAGTAGAGAACGGTAACATCCGGGTGGAATTGCAGGATAGAGGCCGGCAGCGTGGGGGTAACCGGATGGTTAATCATCCGGTCAAGCGCGTCTTTTTTGCCCGGGCCATTCGCGACCAGCAGGATTTTTCTCGCCCGCATAATGCTTCCGATCCCCATGCTCAGGGCGGTGGTGGGCGGCGATTCGCCCGGCCCGAAATAGCGAGCGTTGGCGTCCAGTGTGTCCTCGGTCAGATCAACCAGGCTGGTCATGCTTGAGAAGTGATCACACGGCTCGTTAAAGCCGACATGCCCGTTCCGCCCGATCCCCAGCAGCTGCAGGTCAATCCCGCCCGCCGCATCGATCCGCTTTTCATAGCGCGCACACTCTGCCGCGGGGTCGCTTGCCCCGCCGTCAGGCACATGCGTGTTTTCGGGTTTTACATTTACGTGGCTGTACAGATGATGCTGCATATAATGGCGATAACTTTGCGGGTGATCGCCGGTCAGGCCGTAGTATTCGTCCAGGTTGAAAGCAGTGACCTCTTTAAAGTCAATCACACCCTGTTTATAGAGCGCGGCCAGTTCGGCGTAACAACCCTCCGGCGTGCCGCCGGTGGCAAAGCCCAACACCGACTTGGGGTTGCCAATCATCTGCGCCGCTATAAATATGGCGGCCTGTTTGCTTAATTGTTTGTAATTTTGAACCTTGATCACTTTCACGATAATCTCCCCTTTTATGTAAATTGCAACAGTGTGTCTCAAGTGATTATAACACTGCGCACAGATCGGATTTTGCGATATTCGGACACGGGTCAACAGTCAAAGTATAGCGCGGAAAGTTTTGGCTGTCAACCCGGCGTGTGTTAAAAACACATTGCAAACGTCCGGATTATCCTGTATGATGAATACAAGCCTTTCCAGAGAAAGAGAAGTGATCGCATGACCGGCCGTATCCATCGCATACAAAAATCTTCGCTGGCTGACGGGGCAGGAATCCGCGCCTCCGTCTACTTTTGGGGATGTGATTTGCGATGTACCTGGTGCGAAGCCCCCGAGTCGTTTGCGGCCGGTAAGTGGCGCGAATACACCACACAAGAGCTGGCGGACGAACTGCTCAAAGATAAAGCGCTCTACGGCCAAGGCGGGGTTGGCTTAACCGGCGGCGAGCCGTTGCTGCAGCCGGATTTTGCCTGTGCGCTCTGTGATCTGTTGCGGCAAGAGGGGGTCAAAGTCTGGCTGGAAACCGCGGCGAACGTATCCCCCGATATCTTTTCGCGCGTAATAGATAAATGCGACGGCGTGATGATCGACCTTAAACACCACGACAACGCGGCACACTTGCGCGGTACAGGCGCCGACATGGCTTTGATTCTCGCTAATATTTACACCACTGCCCACACCGACAGGCCGATGATTGTGCGTGTCCCCGTCATTCCCGGTTTTAATGACGGGGCGGATGACATCGGGCGTTTCGCCGCCCTGCTCGCGTCTTTGGGCAGCCGGGAGGTTCAGCTGCTGCCCTTTCACCAAACGGGCGAGCAAATGTACCAGCAGTTAGGGCTAAACTACCCATATGCGGGCATCCCGGCCTTAAGTGATACAGACTTAGAGCCGTTTGCAAGCGCACTGCGCGTTTTGGGTTTTCACGTGCAAATCGGCGGGAGGCTCGAATGAGAACATAACAAATAACCGGGAGTACACTGTACTCCCGGTTTATTTTGTATTAGTCGTCCGCGTCGCCGGAAAGGTCTTTGTACCAGCTGACCGCGCCGATATAAGCTTCGTAGATCACCTGGCTGCTCAGGCCGTTTCGGTCGGCAAAGTTGGTCACGCCGTCCCAGTTAGACTGCTCGTAATCTTCAAAGAACTGAAGCAGGTCGGAATACGGCCCCTCTTTTGTCAGGATAGACTCCTTAATGTCTTCAGCCACCGGAATTTCTTCGAGCAGCTTCTCTTTTGACTTTTCCATCGCGATGTGCAGCAGCGAGAACATCCCGGTCAGAAACGCGTACTTCTTATTCCGTGGCGGGACGCCTTTCATCTGCTCAACCAGAAGTTCGCCGAACTGTGCGCGGATGAGCGATAACCGAACCAGCTCAAGCGGCTTATCCTCCCCAATTCCGCGGACAGAAAGCAGGGCGATCCACTTCTTGAGATTTTCCTCCCCCAACAGGTTAATGGCCATTGCGATGGACGAAATGCGGTTGCGCAAACCAATCGCAACCGAGTTGAGCAATTTTAGCAACATGTAGGACAGCGCAACGTCCGATTCAATGATGTGGGTGATTTCGGTAAAGTCTACATAATCTTCCCCGCTTGTCAGCTTGAGTAAGCGCAGATAGTTCATCCGCAAAGGCGATACATCTTTTTCCATCTTGACGACCGGGGGCGCAAAATCGTGAAGCGCGCCCTGAAAAAGCTTGAACCCCTGCTCTTTGGCCCTGTCAAAGTCAGCCTTTTCGTCAACACCGGCCGCGATAAAGTATATGTGCGGATAAGCAGCGATGATCCGTTTTTGCTCGGATTCAGAAATTTTTCCCGGTTCAAAACAGCCGTACCTGGCCATTTCCATAACCCGCCGGGTGGTGTTGGCTTCAACCAGCCCATTAAATGCAAGTACAAAGCCCCTGGAGTTGAGCAGCCTGTAAGTCGCGAACTCCTCGTCGCTGATCTCTTTTGGCAGATCAATTTGTACGATAAATTTATCTTTGGGCAGGTTCTTCGCGACAGACGCAATGTGCAGGCGGGGCGAGTAGTCAATAAAGTAGCGGGCGGCGTTGTTAAGGGCGTCGATGCCAAGCGCGTCTATGGCACGGTCAACTTCTTTTAAGTTGATGTTCTTTTTGCCCGGCTCGTTCTCGCTGCCGGAGTCGCGGAGCAGATATCCGTACGTGCTGCCGTCTTTTGAAAACACCGGCTGAATGTTGATATAAAAGTCTTTGAATTTGCGCGAAGTCTCGAACACGTCTTCAAAAAAAGTGAGCTGATTGCGCCCGTTCTCTTTTGATTTGTAGAGCGCGATATCCGCTTTTCGCAAAAGGTCGGACAAAGTTTCGCCGTGTAACGGAAAAAACGCAACCCCCATACTGACCGTACACGAATGCTCAATATTGGGCAACGTGTAAGAGTAAAGCGCCCGCGAAAGGATCTCAGCAAAGTGTTTGCGTATCTCGGCTTCGTTTTCAAAGTCGCTTACCTTTGTGTCTATCATCAGGATGAACTCATCGCCGCCAAGGCGGTAAAGGCAGCCTTCAAACTCAGGCATCTCATTCAGGTATTCGGTCAGGCGCTTGAGCATAATATCGCCCGTGTTGTGCCCATAAGTGTCGTTGACAATCTTAAAGTTGTCAAGGTCAAGCATGGCGACTACGCCGCATCTCTTTTCGCTTTTTGCTTTTGTGATAACACCAGAAATCTCGATCAGTTTGCGCCGGTTTGGCATCCCGGTCAGTTGGTCATTATAAGCCAGGCTGTAAAGTTTGTTTTCGAGCGCCATCTTCTCTTCAATATCCTCAAAAAACAGCGCGGTCGCCCAATCTCTGTCCGGCCAGGATACAGCCGTTGTGGTTACCTCCATCATTCGCTCGTTGCTGCTCTTGATTTTACAGCTTGCGCGCTGGGTGTCGCTCTCTTCAAAGTCCTCGCTGTTTATGCACTTCTCGCACAACCCCGGCATCATTGCGGCGAAGGTTTCGCGGCAAGTGTTTGCCCGCAGGCGCTCTCTTTTAAGAAAATCCTTTGCCGCCTGGCTGGTGTAAAGGAACTGACAATCGCCGCCGCGCACAACAATCATATTCGATTTATGCACATCCAGGACTTCATTTAAAAGCTCTTCGGTCTGTTGTAGCCTTCGCTTTTTTCCCAGCATCATTGCTCCCCCGAAAAAATTGGTGATTACATCGCATTATGCGGATACTTAGTAACCGTGTGCGACAAAACAACTGCGCTTGTCTTCCAAGATGACAAAATATGCGGATAACCGCCTGACTTTGTTTCAGCCAAGCGGTTTTGTGAATGTAAAGAGGGGCGATCACTCGATCTCATAAGTGCATCCAAGGGGCGTACATAAACAGAGCCCGCACAAAAACGATACACAAATTGGCGGCAGATCCAGCGTTTGCTGCTTTCCAGACTGTTTGGGCATACATATGTGTGTTTAATAAAGACAGGTTTTATATATCAAGCAAAGCCAAAACAAAAACAGCGCGTAAACATTCATGAGAATATGCTACCAAAAAATGATAAAAATGTCAATACCTGGTTGTTTGACAGGGTCGCTTCTCTTGAGTAACTCTACCCAATTTTGAAAACAAGTATACCATATTTGTTAAGCGAAGTCCACTTACCTTTCTAAAAAGAGAGCAATTTGTCGAAACGCCACCCGCCGCAGCCGAAGCGGGGCTATTTCCGCCGCAAATAGCAAAGGCCGTTGCGAAATGAGGAGTCAGGGCAATCCGCCTGTGTTCCCGATTTATCATTTCCCTGATAAGCCGGCAGTCGGCACCAGAGCTGCCGCTCGAGATAAAGTCATAATTCTCAGCCACATCAAGGGGGCGCTCAATCAAGACAAAAATCCCAGTCATTAAAAGATAAGCAGGCGGCAAGTTTTATTCTTTACTGCCCGCTGCTGCTTTTGTTACACTTGATAAGAAGTGGATGAGGTCGTGCCGCCGCGGCCGGTCCAATTGGTGTGGAACATCTCACCACGGGGTTTGTCTACCCTCTCGTAAGTGTGGGCACCGAAATAGTCGCGCTGTGCCTGGAGTAAATTCGCGGGCAGCCGCGCGGAGCGGTAACCGTCAAAGTAAGCAAGCGCGCTGACAAAGGCGGGGGCCGGCACACCGCTTGTGATTGCGGCGGCGCAAACTCTGCGCCAGCCGCCCTGTGCGTCGGCCACAGCCCGGTTGAAGAAAGGGTCGAGCAGCAGGTTGGCGAGGTTTGGGTCTTTGTCAAACGCTTCTTTGATGTTGGAAAGAAAAGCGGAGCGGATAATACAGCCGCCGCGCCACATCATGGCGATGCTGCCGTAGTTGAGCTGCCAGCCAAATGTGTCCGCCGCCGCCCGCAGCAGCGCGTACCCCTGAGCATAGGACACGATCTTGGATGCGAACAGCGCCTGGCGAATATCCTCGATAAACGCCTTCTTGTCACCTTCGAACTGAACGGCCGGCGGCCCGGTGAGAACCTTGGACGCTTGTACCCGCTCGTCTTTGATGGCGGAAAGACAACGGGCATACACAGCCTCTCCGATCAGGGTGAGCGGCACCCCCTCGTCCAACGAGGATACGGAAGTCCACTTGCCGGTACCTTTCTGCCCGGCGGTATCGAGAATTTTCTCTACAATCGGGCTGCCGTCTTCGTCTTTGTATCCGAGTATATCCCGGGTGATCTCGATCAGGTAGCTGTCCAGCACGCCGGTGTTCCACTCCTTGAAGACTTGGTGCATCTGGTCGCAGTTCATCCCCAAATATTCTTTCATCAAAAAGTAGGCTTCACAGATCAGCTGCATATCGCCGTATTCGATCCCGTTGTGCACCATCTTTACATAGTGGCCGGCGCCGTCATTGCCCACCCAGTCGCAGCAGGGCAGATCCCCGGCCACCTTGGCCGCAATGGCCTGGAAGATCGGCTTGACATGCGGCCACGCCTCGGGTGAGCCGCCCGGCATGATGCTTGGACCTTTCAGCGCACCCTCTTCACCACCCGATACTCCGGTGCCTATGTAGAGCAACCCTTTGGATTCAACATACTTTGTGCGGCGGATGGTATCCGGGTAGTGGGAATTCCCCCCGTCAATGATGATGTCCCCTTGAGATAAATGTGGGATCAGCGTCTCGATGAAGTCGTCCACCGGCTTGCCCGCCTTGACCATGATCATGATTCTTCTGGGCGGCTTTAAGCTGTCTACCAGTTCCGCAATGTTCATTGCACCCAGGATATTTTTGCCTTTGGCCCGCCCCTCTATAAAATTTGTCACCTTTTCGGTCGAGCGGTTGTAAACGCAAACGGTAAACCCCCGGCTCTCCATATTCATAACCAGATTCTCACCCATAACCGCAAGGCCGATCAATCCGATATCCGCTTTACCCATCTTTATTTGCCCCTCCCCTATTTCTACCGCTTTACTCTGGCGTTGCCCTGATATATGCTCCAAACCATTTCTTCGTCGGCCGGGGTTGCGTAGTCTTCCAGCACAGTGGTGGCGAGCGCGCCGGTCGCCCAGCCAAACTGTGTGCACTTTTCGCCCGGCCAGCCCTTGAGTATCCCGTAAAGCGCACCGCCCACAAAACCGTCCCCGCCGCCGATCCGGTCAAGGATTTGAATTGGCCGCGGCTCAATCACCGTCCACTCGTCCCCAAAGGATGTGACCGCGCCCCACAGGTGCTCCTGCACAGAAATCACCTGACGGAGTGTGGTGCCGTAAACAGAAGCGTTTGGGAACGTCTTTTTAATCCGGCCGATCATCTCTTTAAAGCCGTCGATCTTGGCGGCAAGGTCACTGCCGCCATCCCCCGGGCCCTCTATCCCAAGCGCGAGCTGAAAGTCCTCTTCATTGCCCAGCAGAATGTCGGCAAGGCTTGCGATTTCAGTAAACGCGGCGCGCAGCTCGCCCTCCCGGCCTTTCCAGAAGGACGCGCGGTAGTTGAGGTCAAAAGAAATGAGCGAGCCATGCTTTTTGGCCACCCGGGCAACTTCTGTACAAAAGCGGGTGGTGTCCGGCGACAGCGCACCCACCAACCCGGAAAGGTGGACGATTTTCGCGCCCTGCCTGCCAAAAACATCTTCAAGGTCAAAGTCCTTGGCGTTGAGGATCAGCCCGACTTCGCCGGCGCGGTCGTTGTGTACCCGCGGCCCACGCACACCGTAGCCGCTGTCGGCTATATTGAACTGGTGCCGGTAGCCCCACGGCCCGCCCTGCGGGATATCCGGGCCGACGCTGTCAATGTTCCGCCTGCCCAGCTCACCCTTAATAAAGTAGGAGATCGGGCTGTCCTGCACAAAGTTTGTAAGTACCAAGCCTTTCATCCCAAGGGACGCCGCGACATTCACCACATTGGACTCGGCGCTGGTGGCGTGCATATAGTAGTGGCTGCTGGTATGTACCGGGGCGCCATTTGGCGGCGATATCCGCACCCCCATGCTGGTGGGTACGGCGATGCCGTACCGGCTGTTTTCGCGCAGTTTTAAACGCAACTTTAACGCCATCCTTTCTACTTCAATATGTGTTTATCAATTGCCGCGGCAACCCCGTCCGCGTCGTTGGAAAGCGTGACTTCACGGCAGATCTTTTTTATCTCATCCGGGGCGTTTTCCATTGCGATCCCCAGCCCCGCGTACTGAAGCATAGAAACGTCGTTGTAGCTGTCCCCGACCGCGATCATCTCACTGCGGTCTATCCCGTAGGCCGCGCCGACTTCTTCGAGCGCTTTTGCTTTTGAGACATCCACATCCACAAACTCAAGCAGGTATGGCCGGGATATATGACAGTTCACCGTGTCTTTGAAATATTCCCGCGCCTGTGTCTGCATCCACACCCCATCTTCGGGAGGGACCAGCCAGATCATTTTGGCAAAAGCGCGGCCTTCCAGCTGATCTGCGCTGGATAAAACATGCATATCCGCGCCGACTATCGCCTGGTACTCCCGCACCGCCCGGCAGTCACAGCTGGCAAATAAGCTGTCGCCCTCCCACATCACAACCGGGGCGCCGCTTTCCACCCCGCGCCCGTAAACCCGGCAAGCAATCTCGGGTGTTAAGTTTTTGGCGAAGATCACTTTTTTAGTCCTGGATGTGATCACCACCCCGCCGTTGAATGTGATAAATGGCAGGTCGGATTCAAACGCCCGGCTGAGGAACCCAAGCCCGCGCAACGGCCGGCCGGATGAGGGTACAAACAGCACACCGCCATCCATCGCCGCCCGAACCGCCAGCTTGGTGCGCTCACTCATAACCGACCGGGAATTTAAAAGGGTGCCGTCCAGATCGACGGCCAACAATTTATATTTCATCAAACGCGCCCTCCAGCGCCCAAAGCCCGAGGGCCGGATTTTCGATATAGTAGACCTCTTCCCCATCCGGCAGGGTGTTGTAGCCGTTTTTCAGCTCGCGGGGATTGTATCTGGCGACGGCCTGGTCAAAGGGGATATACTCGAACGCAACCCCTTCCACCTCTTCTTTGCCGAGATGTTGGGTACAGTATGTGATGGAAAACCGGCCATCCGAAGAGCCGTGGATGAGGTGCGCGGCGGCGGACAGATTGTTTTGCAGCTCCTGTTCGGTTTTAATCAGTTCCAGTACCCGCAATCTGCCCACATATCCGTACTTTCGGATCAGCCTGTCGTTTTCACTGTCCTCCCCGAACATTTTGACGCCGGGCGCGAGTACGATCAGCCGGCCGCCGTCAGCCATCGCCATCCGGGTGCGGTAGATCGCCTTGTTGCCCAGCCAGGTAGAGTGAAATTCCCGCTCGTCCAGCCAGACCACGCAGGTCTTGACCGGCTTCGACAGGTAGCTGAGGTTGTGCTTTTGACTGAGAGCCACCCCGCGCTCAAAACCCTCCCGCTCTTTGCCTATATACAGGCCGATGATGTCTGTTTTATTTTCCTCAGTTACCGTAACGGTGAGGGCGTACTCCACGCGTAATTTGGATATGTAATTGCGCTCAGCATAGTCAAACACCGCCCGAACCGGGGAGTGATCCCTGCCCATAATGCGCTCTAATCCGTAGAAAGCCCCCAGCATGTGAGAGCCGTTGATAAACCGGCTGCCGCCGCAGCCGACCACGACATTTTTGGTGTAGTTGGCCATCCCCACAACCTCGTGAGGCACAACTTGTCCAATGGACAGGATCAAGTCGTAAGAGGGGTCAAGCAGATAATCGGAAACCTCCACATCAAATGCTTCACACATCAAACCCTCAGATGCTTCTTCGATAAACCCGGCCGGCACTTCCCCGATTTTGGTTACACCGTCCCGCCAGTTGTGCACCAAAAAGCGGTCCGCGGGAATTTCCGGGCCAAAGAAGGCGATCTGCTCATCCCTTGTCATGGGGGCGTGTGTGCCAAGAGCGGGCAGCACATCCACATGAGTGCCTTCAAGCAGTTGATAGCAGATAGAGGTGATCAGCCCCGCGCCCGAGTTCAGGCGGGTGATATCCGGCGGGATAAGCAGAACCTTGGAAAGTTTACGCCCTTTAAAAAACTCTATAAAATGCTTACGAATCTCGCCGCCGCTTAGCCCTTTATACTCGTTTTCTGCGATGATTACAGGCATATAAGCGTTTACCTCCCCTATGATATCACACCTATGCGACTATACCATAAATAACCGAAAAGTTCAACTTCAATTGCGTTCACCAGCCGGATGACTGTGCGCAAAAGCCTGCAAGCGCCGGAAAACGAAGGCCTGCTCTGCGCTTACTTATGATTTGTAGAAAATGTAACGGGGCGCCTGCACAGGCGCCCCGTTATTTACCGCTGATTATCCCCAGATTTCTTCATCGGCCGGCACAGCGTTATCCGGCATATAATACGCGATCCGCGAAATATTAATCAGGTGCTTGTAATCAAGATTCTCGGAAATACTGTTGTTTCCCCAGGTTCCACAGCCAAGGGTATTGGTCGGCGCAAGCCCGTTGTAGAAACTGCCACCCGCGCTGGTCGCACAAACCTGATTGACTACCAACCTGGATATACACAGCCGCTCACCCGCAAGCTCAATTTTGTTTACGCTGTTCGAATGAATCGAAACGCTGTGCCCCTTGCCTTCCAGCGCAAGGTTTTCCGCCGCGATTTCGATCGCTTCTTCAAAATCATTATAGGTATAAACCGCGAGCACCGGACACATTTTTTCTTTTGAGAAAATATCTTTTATCCCGATGCCGTCCGCAATCACAGCGATCAGCTTCGTGTTTTCGGGAACGCGAAGACCCGCAAGCGCCGCTACCTCTTTCGCAGACCTGCCGACTACCTGTCTGTGCAAGTTTCCGTTTTCAAACATAACATTTTTCAGCGCGCCCTTTTCGCCTTTCTCCTTGATGACGTAAGCGCTGCATCTCTCAAGTTCTTTCAACACATCGCTTAGTTTTTCTTTCGGGCAGATAACTGTTTGCTCGGCCGCGCAGATGATCCCGTTGTCAAAAGCCCTGCCTGCCGCTATTTTTTGAACCGCTTCTTTAAGGTCAACATCCCGGTCGATGATGCACTGTACATTTCCAACGCCCACACCAAGCGCCGGCTTGCCCGAGCTATAGGCCGCCCCAACCATGCCCATCCCGCCGGTCGCGACCACAATGTCAGCCATTGAAATCAGATTTTTGGTGTTCTCCCTTGACTGCACATCCAGTATCTGTATTAAGTTTTCCGGCATCCCAAGTTTTTCAAGGGCGGCGTTCATCATCTCCACTGTTTTGGTGCTGCATTTGATCGCTTTATTGTGTGGGGTTATGATGATCGCGTTTCCTCCTTTAAGGGCAAACATGGCATTGCCCATCGGGGTCACGCTCGGGTTTGTAACCGGACTGATTGCCGCGACAACGCCAACCGGCTTGGCCAGTTTGACGATGCCCGCTATTTCATCCCTTTCGATAATCCCTTTCGACTTTTTGTCTTTTAGATGATTCCATATCATCTTTGACTTATTTTTATTCTTTAGGATTTTATCGCTTACATTGCCCATTCCCGTCTCTTCTACCGCTATCTCAGCCAGGGACTGCGCGTTATCATAGACCACTTTGGCAATCGCCCTTACCGCGGCGTCCGTTTCTTTCTGGCTCAGTTTTTCAAACGTGGCCTGCGCTTTTCTTGCCCTTTCGATATATCCGGTTATATACGCTTTGCTGTCAAATTCCATGCCTGTTCCTCTTTCATAATCTCCGCGCTACAACTCGCCCGCCTTATACGCGGCGTGAAGCAAGGATAAATCGTATATCCGCTCGCTGATATCTTGCCCGATATCGGTATCCATCACCCGCACGCGGTTTTGCATGGTCTCAAACACACTGGTGGTTGAATGTATGTCCAGGTTTTCGGCGATGGCTTTCTCCACGCTTTCAAAGGGCATATGAGCGGACAACCGCAGGCCGAAGGAATTGTAAATCAGCGTATACCCCGCGATACCGGTGTGAGGCTGATACGCTTTGCAGAACCCGCCATCGATTACAATCAGCTTGCCCTCAGCCTTGACCGGGCTTTCGCCTTTTCCCACCTTGACCGGCACATGTCCGTTTATGATGTGGGAGATCTCACTGCACAGCCCAAACTCCTCTAAAAGGCGGATGCAGTATTCCTTTTGGCTGATATATCGGTAATATGCGTTCTTTGTTTCGGCCCAGGTACTTTCGTCGGCGACAAATCTGCGCTCGAAAGTGGTCATCTTATCCCGGCCAAAAAGCGGTGAGAACTTGCCGCACCACAAATACCACATGGCGTCCATTGCGTTTTGTTTATCCGCACCACTGCTGAAATATCCGACTCGGGCCAGCGCTTCTGCACGATCCATCAGTGCGCGGCCCGAAACCTTGACGCCGCCTATATCTACTTGCATAAAGTCGCCGTCATCACTCATGGGTATACAGCCGTGAAAAAGCAGATTTTGATTTGCACAAGCGTACATCCCGCCTCTGGCGTATAAAAATCGCACATGCTTTTGCAGCCGCTGGGAGTGAACAAAGGAGGTGTGCAGCCCCCGCATGATCTCTTCCTCTTCGGGGGTGAGGGCAAAAGGGTCGTCGGGATTTACGGTCGGCAGGTGGGTGTCTTTCATATCGTACCGCACATCGCCGATTATTACCGTACCGGCTTTCTGGTCGATTTTATCGAGAAGCAGGCGTTTTTCCATATGGTATTCGGGGTGCCGCTGGATGATCTGACTTTCGAGTTTGAACAGCATCACGATGATCGCTTTGTGAATTTTCGCGGCGACCACCGCTTCTTGCTCACTGCACCGCTCCCCGCTTAAAAGGCGTGGAGCGAACGCGTCGCTGTATGTATAAGTTTTGTCGGCAAACATAGCCAGCGGACGCAGGTTGATCCCGTACCCCTGTTCGAGCACAGTCAGGTTTCCGAATGCCACGCTGTTTACGATCACCGCGGCAATACAGGCGTGATGCCCTGCCCCCGCCGCCATCCAAAGGATATCGTGATTCCCCCACTGGATATCGACATTGTGGTGCTCGATCAGCGTATCCATAATCACGTCCGGGCGGGGGCCCCGGTCAAAGATATCGCCCACGATATGCAGCCGGTCTATGGCAAGCCGCTTGATCAGGGTGGACAGAGCGATGATAAAGTCACCGGCACTGTGCAGGGCGGTGATGCTCTCGATGATTTTCTCGTGGTACTCGGCCTGATTTTGCTCGCTGTAGTCGGCGTGCAGCAGTTCATCAATGATGTAACTGAATTCGGGCGGCAAGGCCTTGCGGACTTTCGAGCGGGTATAGATCGACGCCATGTCTTTGCAAAGGGTAATCAGATGGCGCAGTGCCCGCTCACACCATTCATCCGTGTCATCCATCCTCCGGGCAAGCCGTTCCAGCTTCTGGTTTGGGTAATATACCAGCGAGCGCAGCTCTGCCCGCTCATTTTCGGTGAGGGTATCTGAAAACAGGGTGTTGATCTTCTCGCGTATAACACCCGAACAGTTGTTGAGAATATGGGTAAACGCCTCGTGCTCTCCGTGCAGATCACTTAAGAAGTGTTCGGTCCCTTTGGGTAAGTTGAGAATTGACCGCAGGTTAACAATTTCTGTACAAACACTTTGGATGTTGGGATACTCCGCCGCAAGCTGCCGCAAATATTTTATGTCTTTTCGAATCTGCGCCCTGATATCCACTGCTCTTCCCCCCTTGAATGCGATCCTGCGTGGCGGTCATTGTCTGGAATACCATTGTACCGCAAAACATTTGCGATTACAACACCATGTGTGGTAAAGGGCCGGTGAGAAAGCGCGGCACAGGCCATAAGTCTGCGCTGCACTTAATCGGATATTTCGCTGCCTTTTCCGTTCCGGCAGGAATAGAGCGGCTATTGCCCTTTAGAGCCTGTCTTCACACGATCGCGTCCGGCTCTGGTAAAGATCAAACCTTATGTCGTCACGATTGGCGTTTCCAAGAGGAAAGTTGATGCTGCCAAAGCAAAGGCAGAAGCCGACAAAAATAAATTAGATGTCGCGGAGAAAATCAAATCCAACACCAACGCTGGCGCCAACCAGACCACTCCCAATGAAGATGCGGATACGGAGAAGAATACAACAGCGCCTATGGAGCAAACCTGCCTGTCATAGAAAGAGAAGTACATATGAAACGATTACACGAAAGCTAATTGTCGATGTAGACGCCGGTAACTTCAACACTAAGACCCAAACTCAGTGTTTCGTGTCAGGGTTCAGCGAACTGCCCGGTAAGGAATTACACTTTGAAAATATGCTGGAGCATGGCGGCAAGCGTTTTGCCCTTTCCAGTACCCGCAAGCCTGTATGGAATGATAAGACCGCGAACGAAGATTTCTTTCTGCCTACCCTCTTGCCACCGGCAAGGAATTGATACAACACAAGGTATCCCCGGGCAGTTATGAGATCATTTTGGCCACCGAGCTGCCGCCCGGACACCTGTCGGTGAAAGATCTCAAGCGGCAGACGAAGGAGTATTACAAACGGCAGGCTGATTTTATCTATAACGGCAGCGTTCTCAAATCAACGGCAGCCAAGTGATTGTCTGCCCGCAAGGGTATGCTATCTGCTGCTGATGGGCGGCGGATTCAAGTTGATTAAGGATTGTTGGAAAGCATCACACCACAAGTCGGTAAGCTGAATTACATCGGGGATATTCGCGCCAACGCCGCTGGCTATGAGGAAATGGCGCTGCGTGTGCTGCATCGCTAGGGTAGCCGGTTATGTCAAATGAGCAGAGCGTCCAGTTTGACTATCACTTGCGGCTCAATCAGCGCAACCTCAGTCATGTCAAGGCGGCGCAGGTGCTTGCGTCGGTTGAAAAGCGGTACAAATCGTCCTTTATCACCTGGCTTTTATAGACATCTTGATATTTATCATTTCAATTGTCGGATTTTATGGTAGCATTAAGAGCATAGAAAAAATCGCTTTGGTTAATAAGAAACACGGAAAACACACCAAAAGGAGAAATGAATTCATGCAGTTGTTTTATAAAGACATATATTTAGGCGACATAATTATGACTGGGGGCGATTTTCCATGGATGCATGGTGATTTTATCAAACATTCCGAATACGGAAATTTTAAGAACTTTTTCAACTTTCTTGTTTCTAAAGAAAAAAAGAATGAGGATTTGAAGAATATTGATGCAGATTTGTTTGACGAAAATAATTGGACTATAAAAAATGAAGAGGAAATAATCGGCATATTTGAACTGTACCGTCCCAAAATGAGCTGGGATGGGACTGAATGAAATAGCTCAGGTTTATCAACCCAAGAATTAACAATGAATTCGTAAGGCGAAAGACCGCGTAGAGCTTTGAGCCGTTTAGCAAAG